>JAYTWO010000183.1:0-6682 GCA_043743415.1 Planctomycetota bacterium | reverse complement strand
CACCGATTTATGGGGTGACTGATCTTTGAGCGTGCGACAGATGCGGCGCAATGACCCCCCCCGATACACGCCGCACTCGATCACATCTCCCGGCAGATGGAGCGTGGATTCGAGAAGAGAGACCATCGAGTCTCGATGGCAGTTCTCGAACAGAGTGGCCCAATGAGTGGTGCGTCCGGCGTCGGTCTGCAAGAGTTGATCGAGTTGCTCATCGGCCTCTTGGCGGGGGATCTCGTGTCGCAGGCTCATCGTTGCTGGACTCCATTTCCAAGTGATGACGGTCCGACCAGTCTGGGAGTCGGCTACCGAAGTGTGGCTGACCACGGGGCCGAGTTTGGTTGTCTCTCCAAAATGAGTCAACATCAAAATCGCCACTCATGCGTGTCAAACCGTCTGTGAGTTATGCGGCGTCCCGTTGGTTGAGATCTGCCTGTCGAGGGGCTCGCGGAGCAATCCGCGCGGACACCCTCCGCAGAAAGTCTGGCTGTCCATCAGCTGCAGCGTATCGCCCCTTGCAGACATGCTCGATGCGATAAATGCCGGGGACGTGAATCGGCACGCCATCGGTTCCCAACAGCCAGCGAAACGCCCGATCCTCATTGCACTTATGCCAGTGCTCCACCGGCTGTTGATAGAACGGGATCGCCTCGCAATATCCCGTCAGGCGCGCCACATCCCCGTGCAGGATCTGGAGTGCCCCAATCGCCTTCGCATGCGATTTCAGCACAAACTCCCTGGGATCAATATCCACCACAGCCGGAGCACTGGTCGCGGTCAGCACTCGACTGTCATGTTCCAGGAGTGGCGTGCAATGAACCTCGGTGGGAAAGACCAGCATGTCCTGCCGCCCCTGCAATTGCTCTTGCAGGGCATCCAGACATCCCTCGCGAAACAACTGGTCACAGTCGGTAAACCAGATCCAGTCTGCGGAGGTGGCCTTGGCAGCCAGGTTGCGGCCAATCGCCCGGCGGAACAGTTGTTCTTTCGGCAAGGCCCACCAGTTCCAGGTCACATTCGGGGGGGACTGCTGCTCGAAGAACCGCAACAACTCGACGGTCCGTTGGTCCTCTTCGCTGTGGAAGACCGTCATCGTGACATCGCAGTCGTGTGGCGGGTCCAGCACGAGCGAACTGAGTTGATAATCTTGCAGGTGCGAATACTTCCAGCAGTGGCTGACGATCTCCAACTGGAGTCGTCCCGTTCGTGCGGGGAGATTCACAGACTCCGGGCACGCCTTCGCGAACCAGCGTCGCGGAAGCCAGCCACCGGCTGCGAACTGAAAGAATTGTTCGGTCAAGCGGTGGCGGAGATTGGGCATGGGCCGAGTAGTCCGATTGAGAAGGATCACGAATCACGAGCATGCCGGACCGAGGTCGACACCACTCTCGGGTGTGTCGCCTTTCGCTCCGCGAAAGGCCGGTCTTTCGCGAAGCGAAAGACGACACGCTGAATGGAGCGCCGTGCCGCTCACCACTCGGTTCAGTCCTGGAACATCTGGGCGACCCGCGGTCG
The DNA here is from genome assembly GCA_043743415.1 of Planctomycetota bacterium. Lineage (GTDB taxonomy): Bacteria > Planctomycetota > Planctomycetia > Planctomycetales > Planctomycetaceae > TH-plancto1. Next base: position 5,170 of record JAYTWO010000183.1, on the reverse strand, counting down.
AGTATCGGTCGCCGTGGACCACATGTGGGGCTTCGCCACATCCAGCTGGCGACCAAACTCAAACCACCACACCGCGCTGTCTTCGCGATGTTGATAGAGCGATTCGTGCCGCTGCAACTGGAACCCGGCTTTCAGGAAGCATTCCTCGATCTCTGCCGGAGTGCGATAGTAGGCGGTGTAGCGCGATTTCAGTTCCTGGGAGAACTGATTCACCACATTGATCCGCTGTTCCAAGCCGATGGAAGACCGGACCAGGAGGCTGGTCCCCGGATGAGACATGGACTGAACTCCCGCCAGCATGTCTTCCATCTGGAGATCGTCCAGGCACGGGATGATGCCCGACAAGAGGATGACATCGAACGTTTCCGGGGAGCGGAATGAGGCCACATCACTCTCGATCAACGTGGCCTGGCCTCTCTGGGCGGCAATGCGACCTTCCGCCAGGCTGAGCAGGCCCGGTGAGAAATCGACTCCCACGGTCCGGGCGAAGCGATTCGCCAGCAAGGCCGTTTGGCGACCATCTCCACAGCCCAGATCGAGCAGTGACTTGGCTTCCGGAATGTCGACCGCGCTGAGGATCAACTCGACTTCGCGCCGGGTCTCTTCAGACACCTTGTCCTGGTTCCCCTGGAAGCTGCCGAGGACGGTGACGCCTGCGGTGAGTTCGTTTTCCAGAGTGGATCGCGACTCCCAGAACTCCTTGAGCCGTCCGCGAATCTGGGTGGACGAAATCTGTTCGGTGCGCGGGATGCGGACCACGTCAATGCCATGCTCCTGGCAGAATTGCAGCGTGCGGACCTGTTCGGGGTAGCGCTCGTCGTTGCCGTACTCTTCCCCGCAGGCGAAGACATCAATCTCCAACCCGGCCAAGAGCGGCCCCTGAAACACGGCCGTGTAGCTGATGACCTCGTCCACGAAGCGCAGGTTCTCGATGATCGCCATGCGATCATGCAGGGCGATGACGGGACGCACCCCCTTGCACTTGTGAACGGCCCGATCGTCCTGGATCCCGACGATCACGTGGTCTCCATGGCTGGCGGCATTCTTCAGATAGTTGAGATGCCCCACATGGAACACATCGAACACTCCGGGAACAAACAGTCGTTTCATGATCAATCCTTCCATGGATAGCGGGAGACAACAGCCTTGCTGTCCTTCCAATAGCAGTAACCCGGGTTCGGCACGCGCCAGTTGCCGTACAGTGATTCCAGGTATGTCTCGTGATCGTCCGGTTTCAACCAGGTCCGACCGAACAACTCAATCGTGGACAGGCCGTGCAGGGGCACCTCATTGGTCATCTCCAGACCGAGCTTCCGCGCGTGGGACAACCAACACATTTTGTCGCCGACACGATCCATCTGGTAGAACTCGTACTTCATCACCTGGGACTTGAAGGCCCACTTGGTGATGCTGCCATCCTTGTTGGGTTTGGCTCGACCGAGCTTGAAGCCGGCACTCCGCAGAGCTTGGATGGCCTCTTCGAAATACGGTTTGTCGTCGGCCCAGAATGAAAAGTCGGCATCGGTGTCGTTCTTCAGGGGACCGCCTTCGCGAATACACCCCAGCAGCAGGCCCCCATTCATCCAGTAGCGATTGTGGAAGGCGGTCTGGGCCAGCACATCATACATCCGCTTCAGCCCGCGCTCCCGCCGCTCGGAAAGCGATCCCCAGACCTTGCTCGCCACCCATTCCTGCAACGCTCTCACAGCAACCTCCGTGCAACGCCATGCGGCAACCTGATGCCGTGTTTTTCGGGAGGGACGCCGATCCACTGTGTCCATGCCGTTCGGGCCATGGGCTTGCACACGAATGAGTCCAACGCCCTGGACACCCTCTCCGGCCTGCCGGAACCCTGGATGGGGAGCCCATTCACCCTCTTCAGCGGACTTCTAACAGCCACTTTGTTTTCCCGCAATATCAATCAGATCGCGTCGCGGAATTCGTAAGATGTCCGCCGTCAACCAGAATCGGCGAGTACAAATTGATCCAGTCGCTGGCGTCGGCATTCTCGCCGTAACCGGTTTCAAGGGTCAGCGAACGGGCTCCTGTCAGATCGAGCATGGTCTCCAGAACGACCGGCTCCCCCGCCCGCAGGGTGATGGTCTGGAGCGGGCGATCATCCACTGTCAGCGTCACCGTGGCGTCGCCGTCCGGCCCAGCTGTGGCGTCGAGGCCGAAGCCGCAGTGGAACCGGCGATATTTCCCGTCGAGATTCCAACGGACGGTCATGCCGCTGCTGAGGCCGAGGCCGAGCGGGCAGAGGGCGGGCTGGGGGCGGGCCTCGCGATTGGAAGCGGAGGGGGTCGCCGTGGAATCAGGCCGCAAAGGCAGCCCGCGCCCATTGCGGTTGATCGCGACCTCCAGTGTCTCCCCCAGCAACGGAACGTGCCGTTGCTCGGCGATCGGCACACGCGAGAGTGGCACAGCCCCCGCTCCCCAGTGCGTTAGCCAACGCACATTCGCCCAGGCCAGCGACAGTTCGAGGCCCTCGACGACAGTCAAACGCAAGCGGCCTTCCTCGGTCGTTCCGAGGGAGGAGGCCATTAGCCAGGAGTCATCTGCCAGCAGCACGACCCAGCCCTCTAGCGGAGTCGTCGGAACCTCGGCCAGATCCGGGTTCATCAACAGCCCGGCCACAGCGGGCCACTCCAATACCTGCTTCCCGAGCGACCCCGTCAGTTCGAGCGAACTGGCCCCGAGTGCGGAAACCTCGCCCGTCTGGCGATCCCCGTTCCGCAACACGACGAGGTCCGACTTCTCCCGTTGACGAACCACCGGCAACCATTCCGATTCGTCCGTCCGCCAACTGGTCCCCGCACGCAGGGGTTGAATCCCGGTGACGAACTCGACCCCCAGCTGGTGCGACGATTCATCGAACGGCAGCTGGAATTCCAGTGCCTCTCCCGCCAGCTTGACCGTAGACACCCCCAGGCGGTCCCCATTCGTGAGGTACATCCAGAACCGAGGCCGGGGCGCTCGACTCGGGCCCGGAGCGAGGGCGATCTGCCAGACCGCCGACGGCGGGACGCTGCGGTCTTGGTCCCCGACTCGCAGGGTGAGTGCCTCCATCTCGATCCCCATCAGTGGCCCGGAGACGTGTTCTCCCGTCGTCATCCAGAGATCGACTCGTGGATGGAGTGGCTCCTCGGCCAGCAATGCGGAGGCATGGGAGATAGCCAGCAACACCCAGCCGAGTGACCAACCGCGCTGGGGAGATGGGCGACACGAATTGAGGAAGCGACGCGGCATGCGATCCGTCCGTTGAACTGACTGCGGGTGATGTCCTCTGTTCTACACGAACGGAGGCGCCAGTGTCGTGTGATCCGACCCGGCCCGGCCACCCACGGTGAACGGCTTGTTGGATTCGTACCCCACCTCGAATGTGGTGTCACGTTTCTCTCCGAGATTCACGACGCGGAGCGTCGTGCTACACTGGGGCCACTTTTGCGAACTCTTGTGGGGCTGATCGAGCGTGATGCGGCTGGGTGTGCTGGGGAATTCAGAGAGCTGGTATGTCGCGGACCTCCAGCGGGTGGCCCACTCGCGCGGTCATGTCTGTGAGCGACTGGAGTTTCCTCGGTTGGTTGGGGCTGCGGGGGGATTGCTGGTTACGGCTCGGCAGGGGGAGGATGACCTTCTCAGTTACGATGCGGTGATCGTCCGCACGATGCCGCCGGGGTCGCTGGAGCAGGTGGTGTTCCGCATGGACCTGCTGCATCAGTTGGTTGACGCGGGGGTGCAGGTGCTGAACCCGCCGCGGTCGCTGGAATGTGCGGTCGACAAGTACCTGACCACCGCGAGATTGGCCCGGGCGGGGTTGCCGGTGCCGGAGACGATCGTCTGCGAAGGGTTTGAAGAGGCCTTGGCTGCCTTCCACACTCTGGGCGGTGATGTCGTCGTCAAGCCGATGTTCGGGTCCGAGGGGCGGGGGATCGTGCGGGTCTCCGATCCCGACTTGGCGCATCGGGTGTTTCGCACGCTGGAGCGAATCGATTCGGTGCTGTACTTGCAGCGGTTTGTGCAGCACCCCGGCTATGACATTCGCGTCCTGATCCTGGGGGGGAAGGTGCTGGGCTGCATGAAGCGGATCAGCGAGACGGACTTTCGCACCAACGTCTCGCGCGATGCGCGGACCGAGGTTCACACATCGACGCCGACGGAGATCGAGTACGCGCAGCGGGCGGTCGTCTGTACCGGAGCGACCTTCGCGGGGGTCGATCTGTTGTATGACGAGAACGGCAATCTGTTCGTGATTGAGGTCAATGCCGTACCCGGCTGGCGGGCCTTTGCGCGGACGACCGGGATTGATGTGGCGGAGCGTGTGATCGAGTGGATCGAGGGGGAGCATGCGCGACTCGCTTAGTGCTGATCTCGGTGGCGACCGTCTGCTCGGGAACGCGCTCTCTCCAGACTCACCCCCCCGGCCCTCGATCCTCTGGACTCGCCAGACCTGGACCGGCGTCCTCGCCCTGCTCGCCATACACAGCCTCCTGCTCGGCTGGCTGGCTGCGGTCTATTCGCCGACGTACGACGAGCCGGGACATCTGGCGGCGGGATATCGCATCTGGACGGCGGGGTCGGTCGACCTGTATATCGTCAATCCGCCTCTGGTGAAGACCGTGGCGGCGTGGCCACTGCTGTTCTTTCAGCCGAAGACGAATTGGGAGCGGGTGATTGACTCGCCTGGCTACCGACCGGAGTTCAGCACGGGGCGGGTGTTTCTGGCGGAGAATCCGGAGACGTGGTACTGGATGATGACGACCGCTCGCTGGGCTTGCATTCCGCTGAGTTTGCTCGGAGCGCTCGTGGCCTTTCAATGGGCGCGGGAGGTGTTCGGGGCGACCGCGGGGTGGATTGCGCTGGTACTGTGGACGTTTGACCCAAACCTGCTGGGGAACGGGTGCCTGCTGGCTCCCGATATAGGTGGGAGTTCGATGGGGCTGGCGGCGGGATATCTGTTCTGGAAGTGGCTCGACCGGTCGAGTTGGGAGCGGGCGGGTCTGGCGGGGCTGGGGTTGGGGTTGGCTTTGTTGAGCAAGGCCACACTGCTGGTGTTTGGGCCGTTGTGGGTTGTATTGTGGGGGGGGCATCGCTGGGGCGTGTGGCCTTTCGCTCCGCCGGTATTGTCGTCTTTCGCTCCGCGAAAGGACGATCTTTCGCGGAGCGAAAG
>JAYTWO010000182.1:0-12144 GCA_043743415.1 Planctomycetota bacterium | reverse complement strand
TCCCGAGGCCAGCATGATGGTCGAAAAGTCGGTCGGCGATGTCCCGCACACCGGGGGCAAGCGGTTTGAAAAGGACAGTGAACTGAACCAGCAGATGGTCAAGTGGATCGCCGCCGGAACCCCACTCGATCCCGCCGACATCGCGACTTGTACCGGGATGACGATCTACCCGCGAAATGGAGTTCTGGATGGTCCCGGCGAGACTCAGCGCGTGACCGTGCGGGCCACCTACTCGGACGGCACCGACCGCGACGTGACGCACCTCGCCCTGTTTCTGACCAACAATGAAAACTCAGCTGCGATCTCGCCCGCTGGCATCGTGACCGCCGGGGCGCGGGGTGAAGCCTTTGTGATGGCCCGCTTCTCGACCTTTACCGTCGGGTCGCAGTACGTCGTCCTCCCCAAGGCTCTGGAGTATCAGGAAACTCCCCCCGAACCGGTCAATTACGTTGACGAGTTCGTGGCCCTGAAGCTCAAGAAGCTGAGGATTCACCCCAGCGGCCTGTGCAGCGACGAGGAGTTCCTGCGGCGAGTGTCGATCGACTTGGTCGGCCTGTTGCCCTCGCGAGAAGAGTACGCGGGGTTCATGGCCGACGCCGACCTCAAGAAGCGCGAGAAGAAGATCGACGAACTCCTGAGCCGCAAGGAGTTCAGCGAGATGTGGGTCTCCAAGTGGGCCGAATGGCTGATGATTCGCAGCTCGCAGCAAGTGTCGACGAAGTCGGTGGTGCTGTACTACCAATGGCTGGTCGACCAGATTTCGAACAACGTCCCGCTCGACAAGATGGTCCAGGATCTGCTGTCATCCAGCGGCGGCACGTTCAAGGTGCCGCAGACGAACTTCTACCAGATCGAGCAGGACCGCCTGAAGATCGCGGAGAACACCGCCCAGATCTTCATGGGAATGCGGATTCAATGTGCCCAGTGCCACAACCATCCGTTCGACCGCTGGACGCAGGATGACTATTACAACTTCGCAGCCCTGTTCGCTCAGGTCGGACGCAAGACTTCGGAAGACTCCCGCGAGCAGATCATCTTTAACTCCGGGGGCGGCGAGGTTCCGCACCCAGTCACCGGGGTGAACGCCATTCCGAGCTATCTGGGTGGAGGCAAGGCTGACCTCACCGGTGGGCTTGATCGCCGCGCGGCTCTCGGCAAGTGGCTGGCCTCGCCCGCCAATCCCTACTTCGCTCAGAACTTCACCAACCGCATCTGGCAACACTTCTTCGGTGTCGGGATTGTGGAGCCGGTGGACGATGTCCGCGTGTCAAACCCGGCCTCGAACCCGGAACTCCTGACCGAGATGTCCAAGCGGTTCACCGAGTCGAACTACAACTTCAAGGCCCTCGTGCGCGACATCTGTCTGTCGAAGAGCTACCAGCGCTCGACCCAGCGGAACGAGAGCAACGCCAGCGACGAACTGAACTTCGCCCACCAAACCATCCGCCGCATCAAGGCCGAATCGATGCTCGACATCATCAGCCAGGTGACGACCACCAAGGACAAGTTCGCAGGCCTGCCGCTCGGTTCGCGAGCCGTGCAGATTGCCAACGGAGCAACCTCCGATTACTTCCTGACCACGTTCGGACGAGCCACCCGCGAAACGGCGTGTTCCTGCGAAGTCAAGATGGAGCCGACCCTGTCGCAAGCTCTGCACCTGATGAACGGCGATGTCGTCAACAGCAAGATGCAGTCGGGCGGCGTCATCAAGGCCCTCCAGGCTCAGAACCTCACTCCGATGCAGATCGTCGAGCAGCTGTACATCACCTGCCTGACCCGCAAGCCCACCGAGGCCGAAGTGGCCGCTTTGGCTCCGCTGTTCGCCGAAGGGAGCGACGCCAATCGCTCGCTCGACGATGTGTACTGGGCACTCATGAACAGTCGTGAGTTCCTGTTCAATCACTGAGGAAGTTTTCAGTCGTGAGTTGTCAGTTTTCAGTGTCTGACTGAAAACTGATGACTGAGAACTAAACACTTCCCCCTTGGCACTTAGCCGATCCTGACCATGCGCTACCTCACCCTTGCTGTTTGCCTGATCCTCTCCGCCACCACTGCGTTCGCCCAGGACGCAGCCGCCGAGAAGATCACGTACACCGATCACATCCTCCCGCTGTTCAAGCAGCGCTGCGGGTCGTGCCACAATGCCAATGACCGCAAGGGCGGCCTGACCCTCGATAACTATGCGGGCACCATGCAGGGCGGCAGCTCGGGCACCGTCGTCGAAGGTGGCGATTCCGGGGCCAGCTACTTGTGGAGCCTCGTCACGCACGAGTCGGAGCCGAAGATGCCTCCGAACGCTGACAAGATGCCCGAAGCTGAGTTGGCTCTCATTAAGAAGTGGATCGATGGTGGGTTGCTCGAAGCCTCGAGCAGCACGGCCAAGATGAAAAAGAAGTCCTCGCTGGCCAAGATCGAAGTCTCGGGGGAACGCCCGGCGGAGATCGCGATGCCGATCGGCTACCTCGGCGATCCGACCATCCAAAGCCCGACCAAGAACGCCGTCACCGCCCTGGCCACCAGCCCGTGGGCCCCACTGGCGGCGATCTCCGGACACCGCCAGATCACTCTCTACCACACGCAGACGTTCGAAGTTCTCGGCGTCCTTCCATTCCCGGAAGGCCAGCCGCAAGTCCTCAAGTTCAGCCGCGATGGCTCCATGCTGCTCGCGGGCGGAGGACGCGGCGGGGCCAGTGGCCGGGTCGTCGTCTACGACGTGAAGACCGGCGAACGCAAGGCCGAAGTCGGTGACGAATACGACTCAGTCCTGGCAGCTGACATCTCCGCGGACCTCTCGATGATCGCTCTGGGCGGACCGAAGCGGATGCTACGGGTGTACTCGGTCGAGACCGGTGAATTGCTGTTCGAGAACAAGAAGCACAACGACTGGATCACTGCCATCGAGTTCAGCCCGGACGGCGTACTGCTGGCCTCCGGCGACCGCTCGAACGGCCTGCTGGTCTGGGAATCCTCGACCGGCAAGGAGTTCTACAACCTCCTCGGGCACCAAGGGATGATCACCGATGTCAGTTGGCGGCCAGACAGCAACGTCGTCGCCTCTTCGAGTGAGGACAACACGATTCGCCTGTGGGAAATGAACAACGGCACCGAAGTCAAAAAGTGGAACGCTCACGGTGGCTGCCTGGCGGTCGACTACATCCGCGATGGCCGACTCGTCTCAAACGGTCGTGACCGCGTCGTTCGCCTGTGGAACGGGGACGGGGGCCAGCTCAAGGAGTTCCCGGGCCAAGGAGACATCGGCATGGAAGTCGCCTTTGACGCCGAGAGCGAGCGAGCCATCGGCGGCGACTGGACCGGCATGGTCCGCATCTGGAATGCCGCCGACGGGGCCTTGCTGAACGAGTTCAACACCAACCCGCCGACGATCGACGCCACCATCGCAGCTGTCGAGCAAGCCTTCGGCGGAGTCAACGGCGAACTGACCCAGGCCAACAACCAACTCGCGGCCCTCAATAAGGCCCTCACCGACCGCAAGGCCCTGGCCGATGCCGCCACAGCCACGTTGACCGATGCCGCAGCGAAGGCCCAAACCGCCACCACCGAGAAGACCACAGCTGAGAAGCTGCTGGCTGACAGGACCGCCGAGATGCTCAAGGCCGAAGAAGCCGTGAAGGCCGCTGAAGCTGCGTTGGCCGCCGCCAAGGCCACTCTGGAAAAGGCCACAGCCGATTCGACGGTGGCGACGAACGGCAAGAAGGCCGCCGTCGATGGGATCGCCATCGCGAAGACCGCTGCCGAGAAAGCGACCTTGATGGAGAAGACGCTGACGGAGGAGATGGCCAAAGCCAAAGCCGCCGCCGACAAAGCCGCCGCCGAAGCCCCCGCCAAGCCCGAAGAGCAAAAGGCCATGGCCGACTACGACGCCGCCGCCAAAGCCGCAGCCGCCAAGGCCGAAGCCGTGAAAGCCAAACTGGAACGTCTGAAAGCCCTCAAAGCCACGCCCAAGCCAATGCCCGACGCTCCGCCAGCTGCTCCCGCTGCCCCGCCCGCTGAGCCAGCAGCACCACCCGCTGCCCCCGCCGCCCCGTAGACCGGGCACATTTGCCCGGTCGACCGTTGGCACTGGCCAGCACTTTGACTCGCCCGTGGGGGTGACTCACCCGCGATGAATCCGGAGATTCACTCCGACCCCATCCCCCAACACTGCCAGCCCCAAAGCGACCGCCAGTGCCACCCAAAATCCGCCACTCAAGGGGAATCGGGCCACTTCCACAGTGCCACCCCGCTGCCCATTGACGAGGCTTTGTGTCAAGAGGCCCATCGTGACGTACGTCGAATGACTTGAAGTGTCTCAAGGATTGAATACTGACATCTGGGGCATCTCACCGGACTTGATGGAAGATTACGCTCACGAGGCTGTTCCCTGTCGAGGACCTCTTCTTCAAACCGATGATTGCATTGTTGGCATTTGAACAACTTGACGAGCATGTTCCATCCTCCCGTTCGTAGACTTGTTGGTACTTCACAACGCAGCAACTCTATCGCTGCAAAGGCCGTATGAGAGTCGACCAGAATTCTTCTGCCGCACCCTCCGGGGTCAGTTCGCTAGTTCTGGAGCCTCCAAGAGACATCATTCCCATAGACTTGAGAAAGAGAGACGTGCCGTTCTCGCCCACCGATAGATGTTCATTCCATGAGTTTGTCGAATTGGGGTCAGACGAGTAGCAAATCCCTTTCCCTGCAAATCCTCCAACACGAACACAACATTGAGTTATGCTACGACCTTCTAGGTAAACGTAGGCAGCGAATCGATCGCTATCGACGCGACGGTATTTGGTCGTCACTTCCGAGTTGCGCCGCTGTAACTCTGCAAGGGATCCTTCGAAGAAGTTTGCAATGTACGTAAACGCCTGCTCAAGATACGTGTCCCTGTCATGGTCGGTAAACGATTTCTTGATGCCCAAGTTACTCGATCGGACCGGAAGACTAGTTTGGGAACCAATGCCATGAACAAATGGACCTTGAATCACATGAGAGACTTTCAAATGTCTCGCTTTCACTTCAAGAAGCTTGCGAATGGCTTTGGCAACCTCAAGAAAGCCATCATGCCTATTAGGGAACTTGCTGATAGGCTTACCATCAGCGGGAACTGCGAGCAGCTTTCCGAAGGGCGCGGAGTGCCAGTCACAGGGATTCAATATCACGGGAATGACTTTCGCTGTACCTGCCTCGTGACGCTCCATCGCCCAACGCATTTCATTGTCATAGCAGTAATCAGAGGCGAGAAAGTATGGGCTTACAAGCAGCAGGATGACTTCCGCTTCTTCCAACTTTGAGCTGATTGCATGTTCAAACTCGTCTCCGGCATCGATACGCCGGTCATGCCACGACTCAATTATGCCCTCTCTTTGAAGCGGTTTGAAGTGGATTTCCAACTCGTCACGATCAGACTCGTCACGGTGTGAGTAAGAAAAGAACAGTCGTGACATGAGTTTGACTCCATTCTGAGCTGGTTGAAATCCGTCTGCCGACAAGAAGGGCACATCCGTACCCAAGTGCCATTGTGTCACGTAGTGATAATATGTCAACGTGAAGTGGTACAGGACTCCTTACCAGTAGTCACGGTCGGGTGACTCGGCGGGGTGGCACTGACAACGGATGTCCCACTGCCGAATGTGGGTTCATTTTGGGTGCCACTGGCGGTCGCTTTGGGCCGCCAGTGTCTTCGAGGGCGAGGGACGACCCGACCGTGATTGGCGACCTGTGATCACCCCACACTGGCGAGTCATAGCCCTCGCCCGTAGCACCCGTGCCGCGAAGACTCCGGGGGCTGACGCATTAGGCTCTGGGGGGCGATCCTACTTCGCATCCAACCAGTTGTCCCCGACCTTCACGTCGACGACCACGGGGACGTTGAGCGGCAGGGCGTGTTCCATCTCGTGCTTGACGAGGGCGATCAGCGAGGCGACATCGGCCTCGGGGGACTCGAAGACCAGTTCGTCGTGGATCTGCAGCAGCATCCGGCCGGGGTGCTTCGAGGCTTTCATCTTGGCCGCGACGTGGAGCATGGCCTGCTTCACGAGGTCGGCAGCTGAGCCTTGGATCACGGTGTTGACGGCGGTGCGTTCGGGCATGTTGAGGGTGCGGAAACGCTTGGGACGGATGCCGTCGATCTCGCGGCGGCGGCCCAGAATCGTCTTGGCGTACTTGGTGCGGGCGACCTCGTCGAGGGTCTGGTTCATGAACTTCTCAACTCCGGCATAGCGACGGAAATAGTCCTCAATGAAGGTCTCGGCCACCGACCGTTCGATTCCCAGCGTGGCGGCCAGCCCGTAGGAGGTCTGGCCGTAGATCACGCCGAAGTTGACCGCCTTGGCCACGCGACGCTGGTCGCTGGTCACTTCGCCGGGGGCGACGCCGTAGACCTCGCTGGCCACGCGGCGGTGGATGTCCTCCCCCTGGCGGAACGACTCCATCAGCGCGGGGTCTTGACAGAAGTGTGCCAACACCCGCAGCTCGATCTGCGAGTAATCCAGACAGACCAGCTTCCACCCCGGCTCGCTGGGGATGAAGGCCCGGCGAACCAGTTGGCCCTCGGGGGTGCGGACCGGGATGTTCTGCAAGTTCGGGTCGGTCGACGAGAGCCGACCGGTGGCAGCTGTGACCTGGCTGAAGGAGGTGTGAACCTTGCCCGTGCGGCGGTTGACCATCAGCGGCAGGGCGTCGAGGTACGTGCCTTTGAGCTTGGCCAGCATGCGATGCTCCATCAGCTTGGCGGGGAGCGGGTGCTTCGATGAGAGTTCTTCGAGGACTTCTTCATCGGTACTCGGGCCGGTCTTGGTCCGCTTGACGATCGGGAGTTTGAGTTCCTCGAACAGGATCGTGCCGAGCTGCTTGGGGGAGTTGAGGTTGAACTCATGCCCGGCAAGGGCGTGACACTCGGTCGTCAGCCCGACCATGCGGGCCTCGACGAGCACGCTTTGGCGTTTGAGTTCGTCGCAGTCGACGCGGATGCCGTGCGACTCCATCTCGGCCAGGATGGAGATCAGCGGGCGTTCGAGGTTCCAGTAGAGATCCCACAGCGACTGCTCTTTGAGCTGGGTCTCGATGAGGGCAGCCAGTTGCCAGGCGACATCGGCGTCCTCGCTGGCGTATTCGGCGACCTTGTCGACATCGACCTCGAACATTTTGAGTTGCTTCGGCCCCTTGCCGATGAGGTCGCTGGTCGGAATCTTTTTGCGGTGCAAGTAGCGCTCAGTCATCTCGTCCATGCCGTGGCTGCGGGCTCCGGCATCGAGCAGGTAGTCGCCGACCATGGGGTCGACACCGACGGAGGCAATCACGACACCGTGGGCCTTGAGGACCAGCATGTCATACTTGATGTTCTGGTTGAGGACCGTGCGTGCAGTGTCCTCCACGAGCGGCTTAATCGCTGCCAGAACCGCCTTCCCATCGAGCGTCTGCGACCCCGGCGGCCCATCGACCGGAACGTAGTACCCGACCCCCGCCTGCCAGCAGAAGGCCCAACCGACGATCTCGCAATCGAGCGGATTCAGGCCGGTGGTTTCCAGGTCGAGGCAGAACTTGGGTTGTTGTTTCAGCTCGGCGAGGAACGCTGCGAACTCTTCGGGGCTGTGGATGGTGGTCCAGTGGCGGGTGCCTTCGTGGGTGGGCATGTCGGCCTTGTTCGACTCGGCCAGCTTGGCTTGCGCCGAGGCTGTGTACCGCTTAAACCCGTAGTCGGTGAACAGTTCCACGAGCTTGGGCCAGTTCGGGGGCTGGACGCGGGCGGTTTCCCAATCGAGTTCAATCGGCAGGTCGCGATTGAGCCGGACCAATTCGCGGCTGGTGTGGGCCAGATGGGCGAACTCCTTGAGGTTCTTCGAGACCACTGCTTTTTTCACCTTGTCCGCATTGGCCAGGACGTTCTCGAGCGTGCCGTACTCTTGCAATAGAGTGGTCGCCGTCTTCGGCCCGACCTGCGGGACTCCCGGCACACCGTCGACGGCGTCCCCCATCAGCGATTGGAAGTCGACAACCTGATCGGGCCGGATGCCCCAGTCACTTTTCAGTTCCTCCACGCCGAAGAACTGCTTCTTGCGGATGCTGTACATCTTGATTTTGTCATTGAGCAGTTGGCGGGCGTCCTTGTCGGCGGTGACCAGACGCACGTCCATGCCCGCCTTCGCGGCCCGCGTGGCCAGAGTGGCGATGACATCGTCCGCCTCCCAGCCTTCAACGATGACGACGGGGATGTTGTAGGCCCGAATGAGGTCGAGTACGAGCGGGATTTGAACCTGCAAGTCCTCGGGCGGTGGCTCGCGATGGGCTTTGTACTGGGGGTAGATTTTGTTCCGTTCGCCTTCTCCCCGGGAGTCCATGGCGCAGATCAGGTGCGTCGGCTTCTTCTCGTTGAGCAGGTACTCGAGATCCCCCGTGAAACCGAACAGCGCATTGGTCGGCTGCCCGCGCGAGCCGGTCATCGGCTGGCGGATGGCGTGGTAGACCTGGAACACGAGAGACAGGGTGTCGACAATGTAGAGCGTATGGCTCATGACCACTCCGGGTGGCGGTGGGGAACAAACCAGCCAGAGGATAAACGATCGCTTGCTGAGAGGGGAGGACTGAGGTAGCCCCCAATCGCGGGCCCACCCCGGAGAGGTGATTCGAATCAATAAGGGTTCCGCAAATGCTGGCCAGTTTCACTCGTCCAGTAATATGGCGCGATGCTGCCTCGATACGGCCTGTCTGGCGGGCGGCCCCGGAATGACGACTCGATCACTTTCCGCTTGTCTTTCTCTTGCATTGGCCAAGATGCGATCGATATCGAAATCGAACGCTTCTGCGAGTTGCTCTTTGATCTTTCGAACTTCGAGGACCACTTCGTCCGTGGTCGGCTTGTCTTTGATGGTTGCCATGTTCGTCATTCTCCGAGGAGTTCTTCGGGAGTGCAGATAATCGGGGGCCGATAGCCACACTCGGTGACAATCTTCGCCAGTTCTCTCAAGATCGAGGCGTTCGCAATGTGCTTGCAATTCCATGTCAATAGGATATCGACACCATGCACAGACGACACCGCAATATGAATCGCATCCCGCGAAGCACTCACAGGGAGTAACCCGGAACCCATGATTCGCTTGGCCACTTCATTAACTGCTGGCGTGAGATCGAGTAGCGGGATGCCATCAATGATCGCAATACGTCGATTCGCTGCTGCGGCATCCCCCGCAGCAACCTCTTCAAGCACCATTTGAGAGAGACACAGAACATACTCGGATCGCCGGTTGTCCCACCAATCGTGCGTCAACTGCTGTCGAGCCGCTTGAATGATGTCCCGACTGGGCCAAGCGGCCAAGTAGCTGGGGATCGTCGTTTCGATGTAGACTCGCACGTCCAAGTCAACCAACCGATTTTGAGGTGACGCAATGACCGCGAACTCCATGTTCGAGGCTCAACTGCTGCCTCGTCTTATGTTCACTGCCGAATTGGTGACTGTCAATTCATCAAAGAGCGTATCGCTCATGACCACTCCGGAAGGGCAGCGGAATTCGTTAGAATTCTGGTGTGGCAGCACAGCCAGCAGGCAGAATTTTACGACTTCTGCTACAAAAAAGCCCGTGCGGTCCGAGGGGAAGCTCGGGGCACGGGCTGGGGATGTCGGTGGGGGCCTATTTCGACACGGAATTGTCCGGGGCCGTTGTATCGGTCGGGCTGCCCGCGTCAGAAGCATGGTGGATGGCGTCATAGACCTCGCTGCGATGAACGGGTACATCGCGCGGAGCTTCGATTCCGAGGCGTACTTTGTCTCCACGGATTTCAATGACGGTGATCACGATCTTGTCGTTGATCACGATGCTTTCATTCGGACGACGGGAAAGAACCAACATGCGACACCTCTTCATGGGGCAGCAAGGCCACCAATCTGGCCACCAACTCTGGCGAAATCTCCACAACGGTTTCCTGGACGTTCGGCGGAGAGCCACAATCTGCCCGATTTGCTATTGCAATAGTAGACGGCCCTGATCCAGCGTCAATCCAACTTCTTGAGAGAATCCCTTGACATCACACTTTTTTCATGCTTAGGCACCACCCAGCCTCCCGGAAATCCTGCCTTGTTTCACTAATTTAACATTGACTGGACACTTGGGCTGGGTTTTGTCAAGTCAATCGAACGCCTCGACCGACCCGCTGAAGCACCGTTGAGGGCCAAATTCAGTGTAAATTCGGAGCGCCCCGTCGTCGTCGATCCCCTGACAGGCTCCGGATAGCGTGCGAATTCCGTCGCTCAGAGTCACCGTCCGTCCCGCTAGTAGACACCGCTGCCGCCACTTCCGGGCCAGCGACAGCGGGTCGCTCACCAGGTGTCCGAGATCTAATTCCAGTTGGGACAGCACCCGTTCCAAGACTTCACCGCGAGTCGGCGAACTGGTGGTCAAATCGGCCAGCGAGGTCATGCGAGACTGCACTTCGGGCGGAGCGTCCTGGGCCGAATTACTCACGTTAATCCCGATCCCGATGACCAGTCGCGGAGGCGACACCTGCGGCACCTCGACCAGTATCCCGCCCAGCTTCCGTCCATCCGCATACACATCATTCGGCCACTTCAGACGCACATCCGACGACGGAACGCACGGGGCCAGGGCCTCGCAAATCGCTCCGCCCACAGCCACCGACAGCGTCGGCCAGCGGTCCGCCGGAATGCCGATCATGTGCGGCTCAATCACGACCGAAAACGTCAACGCCCCCTCGCTCGCCCACCAGCGGTTGGCCCCCCGCCCGCGCCCGGCCTGTTGCCGGTTGCAGATCACCAGTCGTGGATGAGGCCGTGGATCATCAGCGGTTTGGATCGCGTAGTCGTTCGTCGAACTCAACTCTTCGAAGAAGTCGATCGTCCGGACCCAGCCCGCAGCGAGGAGAGAGGTGAAGTCGCCGTTCATGACGGCACCGACCGGCGGTCGTGACCATTCGCGAAAGAGGATTCACCACGGAGGCACAGAGGCGCGGAGAAGACTGGCCGGGGAAGAATGAAACGCAAAGGCGCAGAGGCGCAAGGGCGCAAAGGAAGACTCTGTTCTCCAACGTTGCGTCTTTGCGCCTTCTCGCCTTTGCGTTGAATTCGGAGTTCCAGATGCCGATTCAAGATTCGCTCTCCGCACCCGCCAGTGTCTGCCGCATGAAATGCAGGGCCAGCCGCAGATTCGCCTGCGTCCAGAGCAGCGGCGTAATGTCGTTGGGGACCCATTTCCCGGCCTCACAGTAGTACGACTCCGGACAGCGGTAGGCTCCAAACCGGGACTCGCTCGTCGTCATCTGCGAGAGCGACCGCTGCATCCGAATTCGCTGCATAAAGCGGTCATCGTCATGGCCGGTCTGCTGGTATCGCCGCCCATAAATCACGGACAGGATCGGATCGAAGAGGCACCATTGGGCCTCCAGCCCGGGCTTGAGGAGGCTGTCCCGCGCACCGAGGTTATCGCTAAAGTCGGCGGTCCGCTCGTCGGCCTTGAGCAGAGTCTTGTAGTCCGCACACCAATACGAATCGCCGAGATACCGCCGGATGCCGAACTCGCCTTGCAGGTTCCCTCGCACATGATCCAGGATCATGATCTCCGCATCACCACCCGGCGTCACGGGCAGCACATCGATCGGATAGTGCAGGAACAGCAGAGCGGCATCGTACTCCCGCCGCTTGCCCGGATCGTCCTGCACGCATTCGTTCGGCAGCGCGAGCATCAGCACCTCGCGCCCACGGAGTGACAGTTCATGCGCCAGCTTCAGGACGGAATTGTCGCCGCCCAGAATGGCCTTTGCCGCATCGCTGATCAGCCAGCGTTGGAACTGCTCCAACCCGCCCACCGCCACCCCAATGCTGCTCATCGAGACCTTGCGCGTCTCCTCCCAATGCCCGCTATCTTCGTCCTGCCAATACTCGATTGTCTCCCAATACTTCAGCAACAACACCAGGACCGCCACATCCTCGCGTTCCAAGACCAGATCCCCGGCGATTGCCAGCTTGCTCGTCAGCCAGAGCCAGTACCCCAGGGCATCGTTCTGGGCATGCGACCACTTCTCGGGCAGCTCGGTCAGGTCGCCGCGAAACCGCACATGCGGCCGCTGCATCGGCTCGCTGGCATCGGCCCGGCCCTTGATGATGTCGGTGAACCGGTGCTGATATTTGCGGTAGAA
>JAYTWO010000181.1:0-2228 GCA_043743415.1 Planctomycetota bacterium | reverse complement strand
CAAAGAGGTCCGGCACATCCACGTCGGAGACACCCTCACGCACGCCGCCCGCCCCACGGAAACTCCACTGGCCGGCTACAAAGAGCCGCAGCAGATGGTGTACTGCGGCATGTACCCGATCGACACCACGGGGTTTGAACACCTGCGCGAGGAACTGGAACGGCTCAGCCTGAACGACGCCAGCTTCTCGTTCACCCCAGAAACCAGCGATGCCCTCGGCTTCGGGTTCCGCTGCGGCTTCCTCGGCATGCTGCACATGGAGGTGATCCAGCAGCGGCTGGAGCGCGAAGCGGAAGTCGACCTGATCCAGACCGCCCCGAACGTCACCTACGAACTGCTGCTCCACACCGGCGAGGTCCAGAAGATCGACAATCCCGTCGATGTCCCCGACAGCGGGCAGATCAAGGAGTTCCGCGAGCCAATCGCCAAGGTGCAGTTCATCGTCCCCTCGACCTGCATCGGCACGCTGATGCAACTGTGCGAGGACCGCCGGGGCACCTACAAGACGACCGAGTACCTCGGTTCCGATCGCGCTCAGCTCGTGTATGAACTGCCGCTGGCCGAAATCGTCTACGACATGCACGACAAGCTCAAGTCGGTGACGCGCGGCTACGGCACGATGAACTACGAGATCATCGGATTCCGTGACGCCAACCTCGTGAAGATGGATATTTTGGTGAAGGGGTCGAAGGTCGAAGCCCTGGCTATGATCGTCCACCGCACAACCGCCGAGCGCCGCGGTCGAGCCGTGTGCAAGAAGCTCAAGGAAGAAATCTCGAAGCACCAGTTCGAGATCGCGATCCAAGCCGCCCTCGGCGGTAAGGTGATCGCCCGCGAGACAATCTCCGCCGTCCGCAAGGACGTGACCGCCAAGTGCTACGGCGGCGACATCAGCCGTAAGAAGAAGCTGTTGGATAAGCAGAAGGAAGGCAAGAAGCGGATGAAGTCGTTCGGCGAAGTCGAAATCCCGCAGAAGGCGTTCCTGTCGGTGCTGGAAGCGCGCGGCGATGAGGGGTGAGGTGGGACGGGCACATTTGCTCGTCCTGTCTCGGAGACTACATTCGGACTGGCCCGACTTGCTGATCCGCCAGCGGCTCATTTCAGCTTCTTCAAATGATCGCGCATCTTCCGGATCGCCGTGTGACACAAGTCACCGCATTGGGCGACCCGAATGCCCAAGACTCCGGAGGTTCACTTCGGAAGAGGCTCTCCACGACAGAACCTCATCCGACTGCGCCGCCTCGGTAGGCTCCAAGCCGCCCACCGAGGCCCCTCTCGCGCTGGGCTCAAGACTCGGAACCTGAGCCACCCTCATGTTTCGGTTTCACGGCAAAAGGTCACTGGCCTTGCGGCGAATGTATTCACTTTCTACAGGGTTCTTCGCGATCTCCCGAAGGCGTGGCAGACAGAAGCTGCGTTGAGCGGGATGAGGCAGGCGACTCAATTGCCCCAGCGCTTGCCTCCTGTCCCATTCCTTTGTCGAATTCAACGCCTCCTGGATCACCTCTTGCCCGCTGATGTCATCGAGCAGAATCAGCCCCACCGCGGCTGGGACTCGGACGCCTGAGTCGGTGAGGGGATGCAGCCGAGAGCTGTTCAGCGGCTTCTTGGCGGGCGTCCGTGTCCTGGGAGGCTGCCAGGGCGCGATAGAACTCTTGAGAGAGCTGCGGCCCGATTTTCGCCACGGCTTCCAGGATGTCCTGCGGTTGCAACAGCTCTTCTTGGCGACTGGGGTCGATCATCGGTGTGAGTACTGCGGCCTGGAGGTCGTTCCATTCCGAAGTCAGCGACTCCAGGTGGCTGAGGCGGCAACGATTAGTTGCCTCATACAATACAGCCGAAACGGCGAAGAGCTGGTCAATCGGTCAGTATTCAGATTGTGTAGAGTGCTTTGAACTGATACATTGAAATTGAATAGGACAAGTCATGGCATACCTCAGTTCACTCTTGATCTTGATCACGCTCACCTGCCCGGTGATGTGTCGGGGTGGCGTTGGATGTTGTGGTCAGAGCGAAGGGGTCCGCGCGCGGTCTCAGAGTGCCGCGTGTTGCTCGCATTGCTTGCAACACCACTCTGAGAGTGTCCCCGCAGAGGGGGTTCCGCCTCAACCCGGTGGGCCTTGTGCTTGCTCGTGTTTGTGTGGCGGGGCTGTGGTGGTGGAGTCGGTTAGTTTATTGGAACTCCCCGTCGTGTGGTTCGTGATGGACTTGTGGGCACCCATGCCCCC
>JAYTWO010000180.1:0-5599 GCA_043743415.1 Planctomycetota bacterium | reverse complement strand
CCGATCTTGCCCCAACGGGTCGTGAGGTCACAGCCTTCGAGCCACACTTCCCAGAACTTACTGGCCCCATCCTCGGTGCATTCGAAATGGCGTTTGGGGAGTGACTCTCCGCCAGAGGGAGCGGACTGGGGCGAAGCTGTGGACTCGACCGGCTTGGGGGCGGGTGACTTCTTCATGGCTGTCCTCGTAGAGAGTGGGGGGCTTGTGGCGGGGGATCGTGACTCCTCGCGAACCGGAACGAGTTCCGATCCCGCGTGCAGCCGTACAAAACTCGGAAAACGAGGGATCCCGGCGTCGGAGAGTTCTTGATATCGGAAGGTGATCGCACTCCCGATCGCGGGCGGTGTCCCGCGCTGCTTGTCGCTGAAGCCGGTGCCGACGCTGAACTGTTTGCCGTTCGAGAGTTGGACGTTGACTGCTCCCAGGCGACCTGCATGTTTTCCGCGTCCCGGCTCATGACCGACGACGATCGCCTCCGCATCGTGGAACGTCTTCACCTTGTAGAGCGTCGTCGACCGACCGGCGACATACTTCGATCCGGGCTGGCGGAGCATCAAGCCCTCGCCCCCCAGCGACTCCACCCGCAGCAGTTCCTCGCGCAGGTGATCAATGCTCCGGCAGAGCGTCTGTTCCAGCGGTTCCGCGAACTTCAACTTACAGGTCTTGAAACGATCGGTCAGGTATTTCTGCCGCTCCTCAAACGGATCAGTCAATCCCGGAGCATCAAACACCAGGAACTTCACGTCCTTCCACAAGTCGGTCTTGTCCTGCCTTCGCACCACGCCGACGGTGCGTTGGAACGCCTTGCGAGCGATCCACAACTCCCCATCGAGCGGCTCAGTCGGCAAGCCTTCGATGAACCAGTCGGGAGCGTGATACAGGTTGCCCTGCCGCGATAAAAACTGCTGCCCATCCCAATAGGCCCGCACCCCGTCCAGCTTCTCACTCATCCACCAGCCGGAGAGATCCATCGCGTTGTCCCATGACTCCGCCAGCAACACCGGCGGTCCGGTGACCTCTGCGCCATCCGCGTTCGTCTTCTTCACGGGCCTGTGAGGCAAGGCCCCACCGATGCGCGCCTCTTCCTCCGCATCTCCACGCAGCTTGCGAATATGCTTACAGGTCCGTTGCTCGATCGCATTCGACTGATTCCGCCACGCCGGACAGGAGCACGAGTAGACCCCGCCCGAGTTCTTGAGAACGTACGGCTTCGCCCCGGAACCTTGCATCTCGATCGATTCCCCATCGGCCAAGTCTGGCATCGATCACTCCCGAGAAAATCGTGACTCCGAAGACACCGAACATTGTGTCTAACGCAATACCGTTCAAGTCGCCATCACGATGGTGTCTGCAAATGGTTTGATGAGTCTGGGCGGGGGCTTGTGTTGGTCTCGCTGCTGGGGCCATTGGGACATTTTGCGTTTGATCACGCGGGGGTTGATGCGGTGGCGGCGGGGTGCGGGGAGTTGTTCGTCTTGCAGTTCCTCGATCAGGGCGGCGTGCCAGTCCTGATAGGTCAGGCTGTGCCTGACTCTTCGCCAGCAAAAGGATAGTCGCAGATCCAAAGAACGATCAGGCACAGCCTGACCTACCTCACTGGCTCGCCTCGGAACGTGACCCGTCACAAGGTCGCAGAAGACCGTGAGTTAACACCGAATTGAACGGTATTGCGATCAAACGGGGGAATTACTTCACCTCGAATGCGGTGAGCTCGATTTCGTACACGAGGGTCGAGTTCGGCGGGACGACCTGCTTGAACCCCTTGGCTCCATAGGCCATGGAGGCGGGCACGATCAGTCGACGCTTGCCGCCGACTTTCATCCCGGGAATGCCTTCCCGCCAGCCGGGGATGACATCCTGCAGGGGCACGGTTGCGGGCTGGCCTTTCTCGATGCTGTTGGCGAAGCGTTTACCGGTCGTCAAGAACCCGAGATAGTGAACCGTCACGGTGGCTCCGGCGGGAACGGGTTCGCCGGTGCCGGCCTGCAGGTCGAGCCAGCGGACGCCCGATGGCAGCGCTTGCGTCAGATCCTGGATGTGGACGTTGCGGAAGTCGACCCGCGTCGAGTGGCTTTGCAACGCGATCGAACCCATCGGGCAACGGACCGGCGCGGGGCGCTTCGCCGTCCCGTCAGACTTCATGTTCAACTGGCTGAGGTCGATCTCATTCACCCGTTGATTGTTGATGGTGACTTGCAGTTGATGGCCCAGACAGCGGAGCGTGCATTGATTCCATTCCCCCGCTGCACGGGCCACATCACGGACTTGTGGGGCGGTGACAAAGTACAGGCTGCCGGTGGCTTGTTGAGCCTGGATGCTGTGGTACTTCTCGGCCCGATCATCGAGCAGCTGAATCTCCAGCCCCTCGAGCGACGGATTGCCGTGCCCGGGGAAGCGGAGGCAAACTCCCGAGTTGCCACCGGGGGAGAGCCGGTACTCAAACCGCATCTCGAAGTCGCAATATAGGTCCAGCGATTGCAACCAGCCACCGCCGGGAGCGACACAGCTGACCGCACCGTCCTTGAACTGCCAGGACTCCGATTTGCCATCGTAGACTTCCCAGCCGGTGAGATCCTGGTTGTTAAACAGAGCGGTGAAGCCCTGGGGGGGTGCGGCGATGGGCTGGCTGATCGAGACGGGTGAGACTGGTGTTCCCGTGGAACCGGCTGGGGAGGGCGGCTGGATGAGGGGATGTGTGGGCGGCGACAATGTCAACACTGTCGGAACGAACGCGGCGAGTACAGCGTCCGCCACGTTGGCCTGCGGATTCGCGACTGGCGGACCGGCTTTTAGAGGGGACCGCAGAGCCGCATCGGCAACGGTCGAGGGTGGGAGAATGACAGCGGGGCGCTGGCTGGATGCCTGTTGAGTCTCGGGCGAGGCGACGGACGGCGTGGGCATGGGTGCCGAGTGGCGAGGCGAGATGAGGATCAGAGCCGGAGGTCTGGCCGCTTCCAGAGGCTTGGGTTCGACCGGTTTGGAGTTCGCCTCGGGTACTGGCCGACCGGAGTCAGCGACTCGCGTTGGCTCTGCGTCTGTCGGAAGTGGGGTGGGGCGGGTGGAACTCAATCCATCCGGGATCAGACGGGGAGTTGCGGTCTCAGCGACTGGGGTGGGTTCCGCGCGAGTCGGCTCGGCGGATGGTTCAGCGCTGGTCACATCGGGTTCGGGAACCGGAGTGGGGGAAGCGACCCAGCCGTCGGGGTCAGGTCCATCCGCCGCAGTCGGTGTTGGTTCAGAGGCCACCACGGGCGTAGGTTCGGCGATGTTCGGTTCGACCAGCGCGGGTTCGGCCAGAACGACCTCGCTCGCATCGGGAGGAGCTGGGGAGGTCGTTGGTTCCGGTGCGTCGACGCATCCCACCAGCAAGGCGAGTGAAGTCGAGCCAATCCAAGCGGCAGCCCGCGTGATCCCTAGCGGCTGTCGACGTGGGTCATGTGGGGTCACGGGTCAACCTTCCCTGATCGATGAGTACGGACGAGCTGCACGCTGGGACGTGAGAAAGCCACTCACGGACGGCGAATGTGGCAGCGATCCACGTGTTGTAAACGAGGAGGGAGCAAAGTGCGGAGTCGATCCGTGCTCGAACGGATTCTGGCGGCGAGAATTGCCGGGAAGCTCCGCGTGGGGATGGCCTCTGCGGCAAGTCTTGCCTGTAGACGGAGGAAATTCTAGTTTTCGAATCGGCCCCAAGTTCCCCTGGCGAATCGCCTCTACGGAAGAATGACCTTCCGGAACTTGGGGTTGATCGGCTTCTTATCGGCGTTCAGACCTTCGTGATCGACGCGGCACTTGGCGACGGGTTTGACCCATTTGCCACCATAGGGCGAGGTCACAGCGGCACTGCTGGACCGGTAGGGTTTGAACTGCTCGCGGAGATGGGCGAGTGCTTCGGAGTTGATCCCCTCGAGTCCCAGTTTCAGTGAGTACCGCAGTTTGCCGGTGCCACCCGTGGATGCCAGGAGCAGCGACCGGATTTCTCCCTCAGGGTTCGTGGTGTAGCCGTAGATCCAATAGTCAAAGGTGTCCTTCGACAGAGTGGCCGAGGGGCTGGTCTTGTCGGGGGTCGAGGAATTGCTGGCGGCCTTGGGGATGGACGCCGTGCCCCCCGCTGAGTTGACGAATCTTCCAGAGCCACCTCCGGACGTGCCTCCCGTCAACGCGCTGGCGGTTCCTCCGAATCTGCCGATGGCTCCTTCCAGACCTCCGGCTGCTTCTCCGCCGTCGCCGCCCGACATCTCACCGCCCGGCAACAGGCCTGCGGTTCCCGCCAGAGCCCCGACCGACCCGTCCATGTCATCCGAGGCCAGGCCCGCCCCCGCCGCCTCGGAGCCGGATTCACCGGACATCTGTCCCATGGCCTGAGTCAATTGTCCGAAGGCCGCGATCACGGCATTTTTGTTCGGACGGCCAAAGGCTTTCGTCGTCATCCTGGTCATGGCGGCCAGGATGTCGGAGAACGTGACCTTGGGGTTGTCCTTCACCTCTTCGGCGATGGCTTCCGCGATCAGGTCCACATCGAGCCCCATCACGAAAGACGATCCCATCCCCGACAGACCGACGCCCAACACAATCACCAGTGACTTCGTCTTGGGCATGCTGGCTAGAATCAGCGTCCACGGATTGACGAATGCCATCCAGCCTCGTCCGGTCTTCATGGCGATGAAGGAGGCTCGGCTATGCACCGCGAACGCCGTCGCTGTACAGACCAGAAACTGGGTCGCTGCCACCAGCGAGCGCTGCAATGGACTACTAAACACGAACCGCATGACGATCGAACTGATGAGAATACACACCACCGCGACGAGGGTCGGTGCGACCCATTCCGGAAGCACTGAGAGCCTCGTGGGAGGTGCTGAGATCTCGTCGTCGACGATCCCGGTGCCCGCAAAGCCCGCCTTGGGAAAGTAGCCACATTCCGGGCACCAACTGGAGCGCCCCCACGGGGTGTCCGAGCCGCACTGGGGACAATCCTCGCCTGCCGCGGGGGGAGCCCCCGTGAGCTGGACTGCGGCAGCGGCCGCCGTGGCTGCGACGACCGCAGGTTGTTCGCGGCGCGAGGGCGAGGACTCAGTGCCTGCCGATCGCAGCAATTCAAGCAATTGCTCTTGAACGCGAACGATATCGTGAGGTGCGTCGCTGGTGTGAGTATCCCGGGACATACCTGAGTTCCGACGGAATGCTGACTGATTGCGATGGAGGGGACCAACCACATCCTGTGCCGAAGCCTAGTTCACGTTGGGGAGGGAGGCGTCATGTTTCTGAAATGCCACCGGGTCTGTGGCAGGAAGGCCACGGGAGTGGGGAGTGGCTGAGTGCTGACGCTTGGAGTTGAGGCACATCTTTTGCCAGATAGGTCCACGGTGTGGCGTGTGGGCCGCATCTTTGTCATTTGTATGTACCGGGTGTACCGGGTGTACCGGGAGGGAACCCTGGGATTGGGCAGCGGGTGGAGATTTTACAACAGGACGTGGGGTGTTCAGCATGCGGGGAAGGTGTCGGTGCTGCACGACACGACGGAGTTGGACTTCACCGGGCACAAGTCGCTGCGGGATACGGGGCGGATCGGCAACGGGTCGCGGCGGGGTTGGCTGTGTCA
>JAYTWO010000179.1:0-13553 GCA_043743415.1 Planctomycetota bacterium | reverse complement strand
CAACGCAACGAACTCGCCCGAGCCAACCGCTACCAATCCCGTAACCTCTTACCCCCACTGAGGAACCAACGAAGGACGTAAGTCGGACAGTAGAACTAGGCCGCCGCAAAAAGCAGTCCAGCAGACTGCCGATTCGTCTGCAAAATCGCCACCTGCGCTGTATCCACGTCATTCCGTGGATAAGGCACTGCGCATTCCAAAAGCGATCTTAGAGCAGAACGCTGGCAAGCCATGTACCGTTGCGGAATCAGCCGCGTTCCTCGGAGTCGGTGCTGCAGGACCTTTCACCGTAGAAGTAAGTTCTGGAATCAAGTACGGCTTTCTTGAGCGGCCTTCAACCGGGATGATTATGGTCACAGATCGTGCAAAGAGAATCATTCGACCGCAAGACCCCCAGGACGCATTGAAGGGCCTTCAAGATGCTGTCGTTAATGCCCCCATAATAGCGGACGTGTATGGCCACTATCGTGGCGAGAATCTGCCAGATTCCCCGTTCTTTGCCAACGCACTCGCGGATACGTTCAAAGTGCCTGTTGACAAGGTAGCTGAATTTCAGGAGGTCTTCTTTGCATCGCTTCGATCAGCCCAGCTCATTACTGAACACGAGGGAAAGTATCGCGTAGTTGACGTTTCCCACAGCGGTGGTGTTGGTGAAGTATCGCCAACGCTGCGGAAACTCGAACGATCCGTTAAGATAGATGCGATGGACACATGTTTTGTAATGATGCCATTCGCGGCGCCGCTTGGCGACTACTACGACAAGATCTACAAGCCCGCCATAGAAAAAGCGGGGCTGCGCCCCGTTCGGGCTGATAATGAAATCTTTGGGACCGGCAAGATCATTGATCAGATCTGGTCTGGAATCAATGCCGCAAGAGTCCTGGTCGCAGAATTAACAAGTCGTAACCCCAATGTGTTCTATGAACTCGGACTTGCTCATGCACTAGAAAAGCCAGTGGTACTTATCTCGTCCAACGAAGGCGACGTACCCTTTGACCTGCAGCACATTCGCGTTATTTACTATGACGTGAATGATCCATTCTGGGGTAGCAAGTTGTTGGACAAAGTTGCTGAGAATGTCCTCTCCGCGATCGAGAATCCAGAGGAAGCGGTGTTGAGACGCCGCACGAACGCATGATCTACGCGGGGTGGCCCCGGTTAAGTCATGGGGTGGCACAGGTTGGCTCGCTTTGGAGCCTACCTGTGTGCGTCAGCACAGGAGGTCCGCTCGCGGCGGGGTGGCATGGCTAAGCGGGATGGCGGTCGTGGGGTGGCTGGGTCTGGAGGCTTTGCGGAAGGCCCGGAAGCTCGACGCTCACGGTCCCACGTCCGGGTGGCACGTCCCTGACGCTTTGGGAAGGGCGTGGTCGACGTTCACATGCCCACTCGCCGCGCCCTTCGAAGACTCAGGGACGTGCCACACGTCCGGGCCTTGATGGTCGAGGCGGCCCAGCCGTTGCCGCTCGACCCGGATCGCCTGTCGTTTACGAGCTGCTTCCGCGTTCTGAAATGTCGCCTGCCCGAATGCCAACCTCAGACGACTCACGCCTTCGCCGACTGGTACGCCGCCCTGATCGAGGAACTGCAAGACGAACAACTCCCCCCCGCCGCCACCGCATCAACCCCCGCGTGATCAAACGCAAAATGTCCAAATGGCCCAAGCAGCGAGACAAACACCCGCCCCCGCCCAGACTCATCAAACCGTTTGCAGACACCATCGTGATGGCGAATTGAACGGTATTGCGGCTAAACGGCTCTACTTGATCGTCCCGCCGTACACCGCGTTCTCGCCGAGGATCTCTTCGATCCGCAGCAACTGGTTGTACTTGGCGATGCGGTCGGAGCGGCTGGCGGAACCGGTCTTGATCTGGCCGGTGCCCAAGGCCACGGCGAGGTCGGCAATCGTCGTGTCTTCGGTCTCGCCCGAGCGGTGGCTCATCACGGCGGTGTAGCCGTTGCGGAGCGCGAGGTTCACCGACTCGATCGTTTCGGTCAGGGTGCCGATCTGGTTCACCTTGACCAGGATGCTGTTGGCGATCCCTTCGTCGATCCCCCTCTGCAGCCGCTTCGTGTTCGTCACGAATAGGTCGTCGCCGACGATCTGGCACTTCCCCTTCAGGCGATCGGTCAGCATCTTCCAGCCTTCCCAATCGTCTTCCGAGCATCCGTCTTCGATCGAGCAGATCGGGTACTTCGCCGCCCATCCGGCCAGCAGGTCGACCATGCCGCCCTGGTCGAGCTTGCGACCTTCCACGGTGTAGGTCTTCGTCTTCGGATCGAACAGCTCGGTGCAGGCACAATCGAGGGCCAGCTTGATCTGCTCGCCCGGCTTGTACCCGGCCTTTTCAATCGCGGTGAGGACCATCTGGATCGCCTCTTCGCTGTTCTTGATGTCGGGAGCAAAGCCCCCTTCGTCGCCGACCGCGGTGGAGAGGTGCTTGTCGTGCAGGACCTTCTTGAGCGAGTGGAACACTTCGCAACCCGCGCGGAGTGCATCGCTGAAAGTGTCAAACCCCAGCGGCATGATCATGAACTCTTGCAGGTCGATGCCGTTGTTGGCATGCGCCCCGCCGTTGATGATATTCATCATCGGAGCGGGCAGGCGATTTGCACCGACCCCGCCGACATAGCGGAACAGCGGCTGGCCGCTGACCTGAGCTGCGGCGTGGGCGGTGGCCATCGAGACGCCGAGGAGAGCGTTGGCTCCGAGGCGGGACTTGTTCGGTGTGCCGTCGCACTCAATCATCGACTTGTCAACAGTCGCCTGATCGAACGCATCGGTTCCTTCGAGGAGATCGGCCAGCTCTTCGTTGACGTTCTGAACGGCCTTGAGCACTCCCTTGCCGAGGTACTTGCTCTTGTCGCCATCGCGAAGTTCACAGGCTTCGTGAGCCCCGGTGCTCGCTCCACTCGGAACAGCGGCCCGGCCAATCGTACCGTCTTCGAGTTCGACATCGACTTCGACGGTGGGGTTGCCGCGGCTGTCCAGAATCTGCCGGGCCTTGATGTAGGCAATCGCCATGCTCATGAGTGAGTCCTCAAACTGTGTGTGCGAGAGCAGGAGCGGCGAACCCGGTGCAGCATACGGCCACAACGCCACGCGGCCAATCTCCCCTACGGCATACACACATGCTCAGGAGTTGATCCACGAACCCGTCCAATGTCTCAGAATCCGGGCGGAGAATAGCGTGCCGGGGAGGCAGTTTCCAGACTGCGGGTGAAGTTCTGCGGAGTCACCCCAGCGAAACGGCATGCGAGTCGCGGAACGACATCGACGACATCCAGAATCAACTGACCTCGAAAAACTGCCTGAGTTCCGGTGACCCGATCACGAGGATTTGCACCGCCCCCAACGAGTGATCTTGAGCCGAAAGTCTGTGGATCTCGCGCTGGGCGTCCTCGGGACGCCGGGTCAGCAGCAGGATGCGAGGTTGGTTCGAACGGTCTCCCTGCGTCGCCTCGAACAGGGGAGCCATCGCAGGCGTGTGATCGGGGCGCAGTTCGGCCAGGGTGTCCAGCAGGGCTTCGATCCTCTCGCCACCGCCGCCGCCGCGCCACACGATCAGGGACGTACTCAGCACCGCCAGCGTCGTCCGCGA
Source organism: Planctomycetota bacterium (assembly GCA_043743415.1). Taxonomy (GTDB): domain Bacteria; phylum Planctomycetota; class Planctomycetia; order Planctomycetales; family Planctomycetaceae; genus TH-plancto1. The sequence continues at coordinate 9,954 of JAYTWO010000179.1, read as the reverse complement.
CTCACGGCTGTTGCGAGTGGCCTCGACACACACGGTGGCGGCGAAACTGAGGCCGTGTTCGAAATCATCCACATCCCGCGGGCTGGCGTGCGGGGGCAACCACGCATCGAACAGGATCAACAAGCTGCGATCTCGGTTGTCGCGGTACTGCCGGACCATCAGTTCGTTGCGGCGGGCCGAGGTACGCCAATGTATGGAACGCAGATCGTCCCCCGGACGGTACTCGCGCAGGCTGTGGAACTCGTCCTCGAAGAGGCCACTCTTGGCCACTTGCGACGAGGACTGCTCCATGGCGTTCTGCAGCTTCCGCTTCCAATCGGATGGCAGTCGGCCCAACCGGGGGTAGACCCGCAGTGTGGCGGGCACCGCCAGATTCAGTCCGCGCTCGACCAGCCCCAGCGGGAACCGCGTGTCGACATGCACCGGTCCGAACAGATGCACGCCGCGCCGGGCCAGGACCAACTGGTAATGCCCGCGCTGCTGCTCGCCGGGAGGGATGCGGATGAAGGCCACTTCCGGGGCCAGTTCCGTCTGAATCCCCGACACATGGTCCTTGACGGTCATCAGCCAGGCGGAGAGCCAGCTCTTGCGGTTCCGCAGGGCGATCTCGACCGAGAACGGCTCACCCGCCATCACCCGGTCGGGCAACTGGCGTCCGACCGACACCCCCTTGAGGTAGGTGAACGTCAGCCACCCGTTCATCACGAAAGACCCGGCCATTATCGAGAACACCAGCATCAGTGGATTCGACCGTCCCAGCAGCGATCCGATGAACAGCACGAACATAATCAGCAGGAAGGCCGCACCCTCCATGGGAATTTGAAAGCGATTCCGGATCAGTCCGTTGCGACCCAGCCGGGGCCACCAACTGGCGATCAGCTCCTTCAACCCCCAGACCGAGAACAGCGTTCCGCAGAGCAGAATGGTGATGCGTCCGAACGGTCCCAGACGCCCCTGGATCAGTCCGGTTGTCAGTTCAATGAAGGTCAGCCCCAACCCCACGAACATTGCCAACAGGCCACCAATGGTGACACGTCGCAACGGTTGGGGAGTGTCGTGAGGGGAAAGCACGATGGGTTCTCTGTGAGAGGGGGTCAGGCACCCGGACTGACCGAGTCGCTGTCCGAAGAAGCGCCGAGTCAGCATTGTCGGGGCTGGTGCCGGATCACGATAGGGAGCGAGAATGCAAGCGGCGTCAAACAGCGACGTTCTGCGCGAGACACAATCACCCCGGTGCCCGAAATTGGAACCGGTCGCACTGGCTGAAGAACTCCAGCGGGTTGTCGTACACGACCTTGCGAATCTTGGTCTCGCTGTGGCCCCGGCGGCGCATTTCCATGATGAAGTCCGGCACTGCCAGCGGGTTGCTCGGGCCCCAGTCCCCCGCCGAGTTGACCATGATCCGGTCATCGCCGTAACGCTCGATGATGTCCGCCGCGCGGGCTGGGGTGCATTTGGTGGTGGGATAGAGGGTCATGCCGCACCAGAAGCCGTTGTCCCGCGCGAGGCGGACGGTGTGCTCCTCGACGTGATCGATACAGACCCGACCGGGTTGCAGATCGGATCGCTCCTTCAGCATGTCCACAATCATGCGGGTGCCCTTGTACTTGTCCTGCAAGTGCGGCGTGTGGATCAGCACCAACTCCTTCAATGAGGCGGCCAGTTCCAGATGCTCCGCGAAGATTGTCGACTCGTTCTTCGTATTCTTATTGAGGCCAATCTCCCCAATCCCCAGCACCCCCGTCTGGTGGATAAACTCGGGGATCATTTTGATCACCTCGCGCGACAGCTGGACATTCTCCGCCTCTTTGGCGTTGATGCACAGCCAACTGAAGTGCTGGACCCCGGACCAACTGGCCCGTTTGGGTTCGAACTCGGTCAGTTGGCGAAAATAGTCGCGAAAGCCCTCGACGCTCCCCCGGTCGAACCCCGCCCAGAAGGCTGGCTCGCTGAGGGCCACGCACCCCATGCGGGCCATCCGCTCGTAATCATCGGTGGTGCGAGACACCATGTGGACGTGGGGATCGATGAACTGCATGATGCGGCTCGATGGTGGAAACAGCGGTGGGGAAGTCCTCACCCGATCTGTTCAGTGTACACCGCCACATGGCGGCTACCAAAGCCCAGGGGTTGCCCCCCTTGGGCTTTGGTCCTATTCCGCAGCGAACCTCCCCCATAAGATTGTGTCAGACACACTCTCCCTGCGAATGCTTCGTGGGGGCTCCCACATGGACTCTGGATCTCCCCTCAATGATTACCATCCAGATCCCGCTCAGCCCCGAGGATGACATCCGACTTCTGTTCGGGCCGCAAGATGTCCACCTGCGGCAGATGCGGGAGCATCTGGGCGTGAAGATTGTCCTGCGCGGGGAGCATCTGGTCCTGGAAGGCCCCGAGGACCGGATGCATCGCGGGCGCGAGTCGCTGGAACAGTTACTCCCGCTGGTCCGCCGCAAAGGAGTTCTGACCGAGGAAGACCTGGCTCGTACACTGGGGCTGCACCTGAAGTCGAACGACCCGTCCCCGGAAGCCAAGATCGACCTGTTCGAGAAGGCGCGAAGCGTCAAGCCGCGCACGAAGGGCCAGGAGGGGTACGTCGACGAAATGCGGAAGCAGGAGTTGGTCTTTTGCACCGGACCGGCGGGATGCGGCAAGACCTATCTGGCGGTTGCGATGGCGGTGAATGCCCTGCGGCGGCAGCAGGTGCGGAAGATTGTCCTGGTGCGTCCGGCGGTCGAGGCCGGTGAAAAACTCGGTTTTCTTCCCGGCGACATGCTGCAGAAGGTGAACCCCTACCTGCGTCCCCTGCTCGACGCCATGAGCGACATGCTCAGCTTCGAGCAGGTGCAGCGCTACATGCAGGAGGACGTGATCGAGATCCTGCCGCTGGCGTTCATGCGCGGTCGCACGCTGAACTCCACGTTCATGATTCTCGACGAAGGTCAGAACACCACCACCACGCAAATGCTGATGTTTCTAACCCGCATGGGCGAGGGCTCGCGGATCGTGGTGACTGGCGACACGACGCAGACCGACCTGCCGCCGACGATGAAATCGGGGCTGGTCGACGCCATCATGCGGCTGCGGGAAATTCAGGGGATCGGGGTCGTGGAGTTGACGGGAGCCGACATTGTACGTCATCGTCTCGTACGCGAGATCGTGGAAGCGTATGATGACTCTTCCAGCAAGTCGCCCCGCCGGAAGCACTAACCCACCCACGAGAACCAATCGCCGATGATTTCTGCCAAGTATCGCGAGTATGCTTTCTGGGTGGTGGTCGTCCTGCTGCTTTTCGGATCGCCAATCGTCCATTGGAAATGGGGAACCGAGGGAATCGGTGTGTTCGGCAGCTATGCATCGGTACTCGGGTTGATTGTCACTTTCTATGTGGCGGAATCGGTACGGAAAGTGAGAGACCGGTACGCGGCTCGCGTGACTTTGATGCAGAATTTCGAGCGTTTTCGGAGAGCAGTCAGCCGATTTGAGCAAGCCAGTGCAGCGAGCGAAATTCGGGCAATTGCCGGAGAGCTGGATCCCCTCATCTGCGAACTTCGAGTTCACTTGGCGACTGGTGTCAGTGTAGAATCACTGCTGACATCGCTCAAAGAACTGATGGAGATTCAGGACTCTCGTGATGTCAAGAATGCCAAGACTTGCATTCCACCGTTACTGAGACAGTTCACGGAGCACGTCGAAATTCATCGCAACAAAGACGAGTGGAGGAGAGATCATGCGTGATCAATGGGAATTGGCGAGCAAGAAACTGTTCGAACTCACGGAAGCCGGAACGCAGAAGTGGGATCGATTGGACCCCCAACGGTTCATCGGAGGAAACCATTCAGGATTCGCGTACCTGACTGAGGCCAGCGCAAAAAAAATTGTGGCCTACGAAGCAGCATCCTACGGAGAGGATGGGTACCAAGACGGTATTCGCCCGCTGATTGAGCCGGTGATTGAGTTCGTCGTTGAGGATTCTGAGGGCCGGTACGTTTCCGAATGGAGATGGCCCGGGGCAAGCTACCAATACCGACTGCTCGACTCGATCAAGTTCCATGTCTCGGAAGGTCAAGGTTTTCTGGAAACATTTCTCTCGGCTGCCACATGATTTCAGCGAGTGACTCAGAGACCTTCGCAGGAGCAGTCCTTCGGAATGTTTGGATTTGGCCAGAAACGATCGCGGGTGTCGAAAGCCTCGGCTCCCCGCCCGCGACGCACGACGATTGTCATGGCTTGGGACGCCCTGCGGGATCGCGAGATCCTGCTGCGTCTGGGGATGTGCCTCGTCGCCATTCTGGGTTTGCTGATCGTCCTGCAAGGTTGGCGGGCTCCCTTTCCCTACCGCGTCGGCCAATATGCCCAACATGGAATCGCCGCACGCACCGACTTTCAGGAACTGAACGTCGAGGAAACGAACCGCAATCGCGACGAGGCCGAACGCCGTGTCCCACTCGTCTTCGCGCACGATCCACAACCGCTGAGTTCGCTCTCCGATCAGCTGCGAGCCGACCTGGGCAAGCTCACTGCAGCGGAGACGCTGGATCGTCTTGATGAGTCCACCCGGACCGCATTGGGCCTGTCTCTGTCGGGGACTCGCAAACCCTCCCCCACGTTGCGAGAGGCGGCACTCAGCTATGGTTTGAAGACCCCGGATGAGATCGAACAGCGTTTCCAGACGCTGCGGACCGAACTGATGGCCGCGGGCATGGATTCCGCCCAGCAGCGGATCGACGACATCGTGGGAGACTTTGCCCAGTTCATCGCCCCGCTGACCCGCACCGGAATCGTCGACCCCGAGGAGGTCCGCGACGAGCGGGTCACCAGTGATCGAATGGTGCGCATCGTCTCCTCCAACGGGGGGGGGCCGACTGTGGAACGCCTCTGGTCGCGGGTTCGTCTGCCGGAGCAACTCAACGATGCGGGAGAACTCGGCAAGACATGGCTCTCGTTCCCGAGCCTGCGGGCGAGTCTGCAACCGGCACTGTGTCACTGGTTGATCGTCAAGGCCAGTCCCACGCTGCACTTCGACCAACAGGCCACGAAAGAGGAGCAGTTGAAGGCTCGCGAGGCCGAGGCCGATGTCCGTACACAGTACATCGCCGGGGATCTCATCGTCCGCCCCGGAGAGGCCATCTCCCCCGAAGCCCTGCGGCATTTGGATGTCGAATACAACGCCAAAGAGGCCACGATCAACTGGTCGACTCGCGGCATCCGGCTGGCTGTGCTGTTCTCGATGGTCATCGTGCTGTCGATCTTGACCGGGTATTACGCCGTCCTCAATGAGCCGCGTCTGGTGCAGAATCTCGGGCGGCTGGCAATCTATTTGACGGTCTTGGTCGTCACTGCTGGACTGGCCCGCATGCTCTCGTTCGACCCCCTGCGGGCCGAGATCGTGCCGCTGCTGGTCACGACCATGATCCTGGCCATCGCCTACAACCAGGATCTGGCGCTGCTGACCGCCTTTGCGCTGAGCATCCTGATCTCCCTGGGAACCACCGCCGAACTGGGGCACTTCGTCGAGCTGGTCAGTACCGCCGCCGCCGCTGTCATCCCGCTGCACCGGGTCCGGTCGCGGTCGACGCTCATCAAGGTCGGACTGATCGCAGCTCTCGTGAATTTTCTCGTTGTGGTTGGCGTGGGTGTGGCTCAGTCGCAGTCGGTGGAACTGCTCCGGGAGACGCACCTGCTGCGGTTCGCCCTCAAGTCCGCAGCGTGGTCACTCGGGGCAGGATACTTCGTCGCAGGCAGCCTGCCGGTTGTGGAGCAGGTGTTCGGGATCGTCACGGAGATCAAGCTCCTAGAGATGAGCGACCCCTCGCACCCGCTGCTTCAGGAACTCGTGCGTCGCGCTCCGGGCACCTACAACCACTCGATCGCGGTGGCCAGCCTGGCCGAGACAGCTGCGGAATCAATCGGGGCCAATGGTCTGCTGGTGCGAGTGGGGGCGTACTTTCACGACATCGGCAAGATGCTCAAGCCGCAGTATTTTATTGAGAACGTGCAGGCCGGAACCGAAAGTCGCCACGAGCACCTGGCTCCGGCCATGAGTACCCTGATCATCATCGGCCATGTGAAGGACGGCGTCGATCTGGCCCGGCAGCACAATCTCCCCCGCCAGTTGATCGACTTCATTGAGCAGCACCACGGCACGACGCTGGTCGAATACTTTTACCACGAAGCCACGCGTCAGGCAGAGAAGCAAATCGATCCGGAAGAGACTGAAGAGTCCGCCTTCCGCTACCCCGGTCCCAAGCCGCAAACTCGCGAGGCGGGCGTCCTGATGATCGCCGACGCCGTCGAAAGCGCCAGCCGCACCCTGACCGATCCGACCCCCAAACGGCTCGAAACGCTCGTTCACGCGATCACCATGAAGAAGCTGCTCGACCGGCAGTTCGACGAGTGCTCGCTCCGCCTGAGCGACATCCGCCTGATTGAGCAGTCGCTGGTGAAATCGCTGATCGGGGTCTACCACGGACGCATCCGGTATCCGGACGCCAAGCGAGCGTAGAGCCTTGTCAACGCCCGGCCCGCGCGGGAGGGCGAACCCCAAAATCAAGCGTAAACGGGGCAGTCGTTGCGGCGGAGGGTGTTCGCTGGCCGTTACTTCAACAGCGCGGCGGCTACGGCGTCCGGCGTCAGTGCCTCCGCATGCATAGCCTGCGCTGACACCTGCTTCCACACGGCCAGCTCCGACTCGTTCGCTGCGGTGCATCCGAAGAGCGACGTGTCCCCCTCGGCAGCTGTGATGGTCAACCCACCGATGCCGCCGTACTTCAAGGCCCCCGGCAGCAGTCGCGGGTCATCCAGGGTCTGAACCGTAGAGAACGCAAACCCATTCAGGTCGGCCAGACACTTGCCAACGCTACCATCAATCGCGCTACGTGCCAGCAGGACCGGCAGTCCCGCATCGCCGGTGCCGACGAGATCCACCGACTTCACCTCGGGATGGATCGTTGCGATCCGAATCAGCGTCAAGATGTCCCGCACCCGATGAGCCAGTAGAGGGCGGTTGTAGCCGAACGTGAAACCGGGATAGTTCTCGTCGACCTTGTAGGTCGGGGCTTCACCCGCGTTCAGGTACTCTCCGGTCAGGAACAGGTCGGCTGAGGAGACCGCCATCCCCGCATCGGCGAGTTTCTGGACCGCCGGGATCGGTTGGCCGTCAGCGGTGAACAGAGCGGACTTGCCCGCACCGTCGAGCCAGATCGTGACCCGGCCATCGAACTTGTCCGGGTTGTAGACCGACACGACGGGGATCTGCGTGCCTTCCGTTTTGCGACCGACGTGGGCGACCATCACCTTCAGCGAACCAGCATCGGTCACCGGGCCCGGTTCGAGCACGATGTCGTCCGTCGCTGGCAGGCCATGCTCGATGGCGACACCCAGCACCGGGCGGATCGCCGCTTTGTACTTACCTATATCGGCCTTCGTCTTCGGCAGCAGAGCCTGCCACGCGGCGGTCGATTCCTCCGTCATCTTCTGACGCAGCGCATCGGCCTTCAGGGCATCCGCCGGGACCGGGTGCTGCTCGTCGAAGATGGTCAGCTCGGCCTTGGTCAGCGGCCAGAAGTCGACTTGATCGACCGGAGCGTCGGGGGCCAGCTTGAGATGCGTGGCGAACCAGCGGTACATCAGCTCGCGTGACCTCTGGTTGTAGTTATGGGGGAATTGTTTGTAGGTCTTGGCTGCGACAAGATCGCCAACTCCATACAGCGAGTAAATCTGCTTCAGCTCCGGCAGCCCGCTGGTCTCGATGTCGATGGTCCAGTCATCGGCCCCGACCATCCCCAACGGACGCGGTGCCATGAGGGCGGCGATGGCGATGTTGTTGATCCCGATCCGCAGGTAATCGGCGTTCTCACACTGACATCCGCCCTGCATGTTCGAGGAGACCATCACCGCCGGAAACGCCACAGCTGGACGCGGATCGATGGCACACAGCATGAAGGTCTGCGTCCCGCCGCCGCTGGCTCCGGTGACGCCGATCCGCGCCGGGTCGACATCGGGCAGCGCGGTGATGAAATCGAGCGACCGAATCGAATTCCAGGTTTGCAGACCCATCTTGTTTTGCAGCCGCAGGCTCGCCACAACATCGTTGAACTCGGTGCGGTGGCCGATCATGGTGCTGTCGGCGATGCCCACCATGTCATAGTGGAACACGACGCACCCCATGCGGGCCAGCTGCACGAACCGGGCCTGAAGCGGGGAGTGCGCTCCGGAGGCGAAGTCCTCGGCTCCGCTGGCGAGTTGATCCGCAGCTCCCTTGTCGCCGGCGTCGTAGAAGCGTCCGTCTTTCCAGTGGCCATGCGGGCACAAGACGCCCGGGCATTTCCCCTTCGCGGCCTTGGGACGGTACAGCGACCCGGTGACGTAGTGTCCGGGTCGACTGGCGAAGTAGACCTTCTCGACGGTGTAGTCGCCGCGATCGAGCTTGTCGCTGATGACTGGATTCAGTGGCGTCTTCTCGGGCATCGGCCACAGACCGTTCGAGACCAGGATCTGCTCGCGGAGGCGGGTGGCCTCAGCTTCCCAGGCCGCCTTCGAGGTCGGCGGGGTCCACGGGTGGAGTTTTTCGTTGAGGTTGCGCAGAGGCTTGAGCCGGGCATCAGCCGGCTTCGTGCCCACTGGGAACACGCGCGGGGCCTCAGCACTCACCATCGAGCTTCCCAGTCCGAGCAGAATCAGACTCACACACAGTCCAGTCATCGTACGCATGCGGGCAGCTCCTCTTGGCAGTGGCGATCAGTCACACGAGTTCTCCACATCGTGGGCAGTTCGCCGCCAAGAATCAACGCTGGCTGATGGCAATCAGAGACTGCTCTGAATTCTCCGTCGCCGAGCAATGTCGACTGTACTACTAACGGTTCAAGTTTTTGCGTCTTGCGCAAATTTCTGGGGAATGGTGTCGACCCGCCCTCTGTACCCCGAAGGGGTTGTCCACCACAGCCCAGGGTCGCGACCGCAGGGAGCGCACCCTGGGAAATCACGGCCCCGAGGACCTCAACCCTGAAGGGGTTGTCCACCCGCTTGGCTCGGCTCGCAATGCACGGTGCGGCTCACACGGCTCGTTGTAGAACCCCTTCAGGGTTCGTTCTCGCGTTGCCCGTTGACCCAGGGTGCGCTCCTACGTCGCGACCCTGGGCTGTGATGCACCACCCTTGCAGGGTGCAGAGGTTGCCTCGACGGCGAGTGGTGTCTGGCTGACAACTGACAACTGACAACTGACAACTGACAACTGACGGTTTCCCCTTAGGTTGCGGCTACGCCGCGCGGTGTCACTCCGTGACTGCAGGACGTGTACAGAAGCCCATACTCGCACGACTTCCGACCACGACAAACCGCTCCGAGCGGAAGCCCGTCCCCCCTGCCCCATATCACCCGTGGGGACTGTCGGGAGTCGATCAGTGACGGGCCAATGGGCCTCGGTCTGACCCACATTTCTGTGCCATGTTCCCGAGCCGCTTGTTCCTCCTCCGATCCCCCAACTCACACTTGCCAAACTGAGCTTCCGCCCCATCACCGGATCCCAATCCACAGCCGCCATGCCAGCCCCCTCCCACCGGCGGAACTCCCCCGCCAGATCGAGCGACTCACTCCGTTCCCCACCACGATCTCCCTGAACATTCGACGGACCACCCCCGGTCCGCGTCGCACCTCATCCCCAGAACTCTTTGCATGCCAGACCAAAACCACCCCAGAATCCCTGAATAACTGGCCCGGCAGTGTGTGAAACTGGAGGGGACATTTGTAAAAATGTGGGTCAGACTGAGGCAGGATTGCCTATCCCACGGGGCAGCTCATGGCTTCACACGCTCGAATCAACGACTACCGCAACCTCCCCGTCACTGTCATGGGACTGGGGCGGTTTGGTGGCGGGTTGGGAGCGGTGAAGTTCCTGCTGGATCGCGGGGCACGAGTCACGGTGACCGACCTGCGGCCGGAATCGCAACTGGCCGA
>JAYTWO010000178.1:0-2733 GCA_043743415.1 Planctomycetota bacterium | reverse complement strand
CCTACGGGTCTCGGGGTTGAGAGGGAGCGGCGAGTACGACGGACTTCCAGTCCGTCGTGGGGAAGACTCGACGGACTGGAAGTCCGTCGTACAGATGCGGGGCGGGTGTGGTCCATCGCCAGCGGACGCTGCATTGTCACTCGCCACGCCGGGTGCCATGAGGTTGGGAGCTTGTGTGTAAGGATGAGAGCGGAGCTTGGGAACGAGGGATCTGCTCGCCCCACCCATTCTACAGTTGACAGTCCGGACACACGTTTAGACAATACTTGTTCTAACACCTTTTGAGTGTCCCGGCATGCCTGCGTCACGACCCGCTCAATCAGGCTCCTCCAAACGTCGGTTCGACTCGGTCGAACAGGCGGCCTTCCTCAATTTGTGGAGGACGTATGACCTCCTCAAGGCTTATGAGGACCGCCTCTTCGGAGCACACGATCTCTCGGCCCAGCAGTACAACACGCTGCGACTCTTGCGGGCCGTGCATCCGAAGCGGGTACCGACATTGGAACTGGGAAATCGGCTCGTGTCGCGGGCTCCTGACATGACGCGATTGCTCGATCGGTTGGAGGCCCGCGGGCTGATCGACCGCGAGCGGCTCAGCGAAAACCGCCGAGTTGTTCTGATTGGCATCACCCCGGCGGGGGTCGAACTTCTCGACTCGCTCGCCGTCCAGGTCCGGCAGTGCCACGCACAGCAGTTAGGCCACATGACGCCACAGGAACTGGCCACGCTGAATCGGCTACTCAACCGGTGCCGGGAGCCGCACGAGCCACCCGATTCGCACTGGCCGCCGACCACTTGAGTCTCCTCCGCGAATGAATCCTCATTCCATGCTGAACCACTTCTTGATCACCGCCGACACCTCGACCGGTCCCACCGCCGAATGGACGACTCAGGCCGCCCAGGCCCTCCAAGAGTTGCCTGTCGAGTCGGTGCTTCTGCCACTGCTGTGGCAGGTCGGGCTGATGATTCTGGCCGCCCGCGTGTTCGCCTCCCTGTTCCGCTGGATAGGACAGCCGAGTACCGTCGGCGAGATCGCCGCCGGGCTCCTCATTGGACCCTCGGTGTTGGGTAAGCTGGCCCCCGACCTCTTCCAGTCCATCTTCCATCCGGTATTGGAGGGCGTGCCGCTCGTCGTTTCCGATCAGCTTTTCCGCTGGATTCTGACCTCGTTCAGCCAGTTCGGGTTGATCTTGTTGCTGTTTCTGATCGGGATGGAGTTCGACTTCAAGCACCTGAAAGTCAGTGGCAAGTCGGCGATCGCGGTCTCGGTGACGGGGGTCGTTTTCCCCTTCTCGCTGGGACTGCTGGTCGCGGCGATTCTCTATCCCTATGTCGGACAGGGGATCGACCCGCTGGGGTTCACGCTGTTCCTCGGCACAGCGATGTCGATTACGGCCATCCCAGTCCTCGGCCGGATCATGCTGGAACTAGGGATCACCCGCTCGAAGATCGGAGTGCTGACCATCAGCGCCGCAGCTGTCGACGACGCCCTGGGTTGGGTACTGCTGGCCACGGTGGCGGCAACGGTGAGGTCGAGCGTGTCCGGCGGAGGCGGCGTCGACTGGGGGCAGACGGGATGGATGCTGCTGGAGACGGTACTGTTCACGCTGGGGATGATCTACGTCGTGCGTCCGCTGCTCCGCCAGTGGGTGGCCCTCGCGATGCGGAATGAGCGACAGGAGCTGAGCCTGAATCACATGGCGATCCTGCTGGCGATTCTGTTTGCCTGTGCCATCGTGACCAATCTGATCGGCATCTGTGCGATCTTTGGAGCGTTCGTGCTGGGGGCGATCCTGTCCGAGGAGCACGAGTTCCGCGAGGCCGTGAACCGCAACTTCAAGGACTTCGTCACGGCATTCTACCTGCCAATCTTTTTCGCCTACACGGGGTCGAGGACCGACATCGGCACGCTGGGGACGCCGCTCCTGTGGGGGCTGTGCGGGTTGGTCTCACTGGCCGCAATTGTCGGCAAGTTTGGCGGCTGTGGAGTGGCGGCGTGGTTGACCGGGAGTCGTCCGCGCGAGGCCGCCTGTATCGGGGTGATGATGAACACGCGGGGCTTGATGGAACTGGTGGTGATCAACGTCGGGAAGGATCTCGGCGTCATCCCGGACAGCGTGTACTGTATGCTGGTGATCATGGCCCTGCTCACCACCGTGATGACGACGCCGATTCTGCTGCGGACGATGCGCGGGACGGAGTTGGAGCCATTGATTGAAGCCTCCGGGTTCCTGACGGGGCGAGGAGCGAGCATCCGCTCGACATAGGCGATATCGTTCCGCATTTCACCCTCCTCTCCACCACCCACAAGGCTCGCCCTCTCATGGCCGATGACACGCTGTTGAGATCGACTTCGCGCGAGCCCGTGCTGCTCCGGATGTCGCGGGATCTGGTGCGGACGATCAAGCGCGGCCACCCGTGGGTCTATGCCGAGGGACTGCGAACCCTGCCGCCCGCTCCTTCGGGATCGTGGGCGATCTTGCAGGACAACACCAAGGGCCGCGAGGTCGCCCGCGGCTACTACGACCCACAGTGCCCGATCGCCTTTCGGGCCTGCGAACTCGACGAGAAACCGCTCAACGACGACTGGGCCAGACGCAGGATCGACCGTGCCATCCAATGGCGCAAACGCTCGTTGACTGCCGACACGACCGGGTTTCGACTCCTCCACGGCGAGGGCGACCACGTCCCCGGCCTCGTCGTCGACATCTACGGTCAGTACGCCGTGATGCA
>JAYTWO010000177.1:0-2121 GCA_043743415.1 Planctomycetota bacterium | reverse complement strand
GCCCTGATCGAGGAACTGCAAGACGAACAACTCCCCGCACCCCGCCGCCACCGCATCAACCCCCGCGTGATCAAACGCAAAATGTCCAAATGGCCCAAGAAACGAGACCAACACAAGTCCCCGCCCAGACTCAACAAACCGTTTGCAGACACCATCGTGATGGCGAATTGAACGGTATTGTGGGTTTAGGCTTCTAGGCTATCATGGCCTATTGATGACAGGCTGGAAGCCTACCCCTCCTCCCCTCCTCCCCTCCTCCCCTCAACAAGTCCCACCGAATGCTCACGCTGCTCGGCCCCCGACATCGATACTGCGACGGAATCGGTCGCCGGTCGTTTCTCCAGATCGGGGGGCTGGCCTGCGCAGGCGGATTCACTCTGGCGGACATCGCGCGGGCGGAAGCGGTGGCAACGTCAGAGGGTCGGAAGCTGCCCTGGAAGTCGGTGATTATGGTCTACCTGTCGGGAGGGCTGCCGCACCAGGACACGTTTGACCTCAAGCCCCATGCTCCCCAGGAAATTCGCGGCGAACTCAACCCGATCTCCACCAACGTCCCCGGCATGGAGGTCAGCGAACTGCTGCCGCAACTCGCGAAGTGTGCCGACAAGTACAGCCTGATCCGGTCGGTCGTCGGTCAACGCGATGAGCACTCCAGTTTTCAGAGCGTGACCGGCTACACGATGGACGAGACGAAGCGCGATGGCCGACCGAGTTTCGGGTCGATGATCGCCCGCGTGCAGGGGCCGACCGATCCGCTGACGCCGCCGTTCATCGACCTGTTCCCGACGATGCAGCACCGCCCTTACAACAGCCCGAACGCGGGTTCTCTGGGTGCCTCCTTCAACCCCGTCAAAGCCGACGGCGAAGACATCGCCAGCATGCGGCTGAGGTACATCGAGGCCAGCCAGTTTGGCCGCCGCCGCGATCTCCTGGAACAACTCGACGCCTTTCGCACAGCTGCCGATCGAGTGGGGGCAATGTCGCAGAACTACCAGCGAGCGTTCGATGTCCTGGCCTCGTCGAAGCTGGTCGAGGCCCTCGATGTCGAGAAGGAAGACCCGCTCGTGCGGGCGAGATACGGCAAAGGCTCCGCGAAGCATCTCGGCGATGGTGGCCCGCTGTGGAACGATCAGCTGTTGATGGCGCGTCGGCTGGTGGAGGTCGGGGTGCGTGTGGTGACGGTGGCGTATGGGTTCTGGGATACGCACGGCAACAACTTCGGGCATTTGAAGCAGCACCTGCCGACGTTCGACACCGGTCTTTCGGCGCTCATTGAGGATCTCTCTGCGCGGGGACTCGATCAGGATGTCCTCGTGGTGGTGTGGGGTGAATTCGGTCGCACGCCGAAGATCAACAAGGACGCCGGACGCGACCACTGGGCTCCGGTGCAGACGGCATTGATCGCGGGTGGCGGAGTGAAGACCGGCCAGGTCATCGGCTCGACCGATGCCTCGGCGGGCTATGCCGCCACGAGGCCGGTTCACTACCGCGATGTGCTGGCCACGATCTACCAGAACCTGGGGATCGACCCGCATCAATTCGTACGAGACGCCAACGACCGCCCGATCCCCATCCTGCCCGACGATGCCCTCCCGGTGCGGGAATTGTGCTGAGGCAGGCGATGTCGCTCCGCCGACTCGCCTTCCGTATGACGGTTGACTCGTCCGTCGGAAACGGTCGCGCCGCCCCGCCATCGGTGTCTTTGCCGGGTGTGGGTGGGGCGGAAGCCCATTTAGCAACCCGACGCGTCACGGCCTGTTGATTTTATTAGTCGTTTTCCAAGAATCCTGGGTTTCCCCCTTCCCCTGGTGCGCGACGGGGCTCAAGGGGGGCGAGACGGCGAGGCGAGTTGTGGTCTGGGGGCGGCGATGATGGTCTCCGGGGCGGGCTTGGATCAGGGGCATGAGGGTGCGGAGGTTGAACGCGCTCACCAGCCAGGTCCACTCGATGCGAACTTTTTTCAAGCCGCGAAGCAGGAACTGTCTCGCGCCGAAGTGGTGCTTGATCTGCGCGAAGGGGCGCTCGCCGCGATGGTAGCGGGCGGCGTACTTTTGCTTGGCCTCGGGAGTCGCCATGCGCTGGGCATGCTCTTCGATCAGATCGTCAGGTTGATGGCGATGA
>JAYTWO010000176.1:0-1722 GCA_043743415.1 Planctomycetota bacterium | reverse complement strand
CCCACATCGTGACTCGCGAGGCCAGCTACCTGCGGGTGGAGTTTGTGACACCGCTCATGCGGTACGTGGACGATGTCGAATTCCGCCTGTCCCCCGAGGCGATTCACGTCCGATCGGCCTCTCGCGTGGGGCGTTCGGATCTCGGGGCGAATCGCGTACGAGTCGAGGCGCTCCGCCTGGCCTTTCAGCATCTGACCGTTCAACCATGACCAGTGCCCCCCAGGATTATCGGTTCGTTTCGAACTCCGAAACCGACACCGCACAGTTCGGCCAGCGACTCGCTCGCGGCATATCACCGGGCGACGTGATCGCTCTGCAAGGCCCACTCGGGGCCGGAAAGACCCGCCTCGTCCAGGCCATCGCCGCCGAACTCGGGTGCAGCCACAGCTTCGTGGTCAGTCCAACGTTTACGTTGATTCACGAGTACGATGGCCAACTGCCGGTCTACCATGTCGATGCCTATCGGTTGAAGGACTCGGATGAGTTCCTCGACATGGGAGGCGGTGAGTTGCTGCATGGAGACGGAGTCTGTCTGATCGAATGGGCTGATCGCATCGGGGATCTGCTGCCGCAGGATCACCTGCGGGTGGACATTGAAGTGACCGGTGAACAGTCGCGGGTCTTCCGGTGCCGAGCCTCTGGACCCATTTCCTGCCAGATCATCGTCGGTTTGGGGCCAGCCATGCGTTGAGAGTCGTCCAGCATTCACGCGTGTGCATCAGCGCGGGAACCACCCCGACGAGCGGGGTGGCGGGGAGATGATTTTCGGTTCATCCGACTATTTTGGGGGGATGCCCCGTGACCGGGGTGGATTTTCAAGGCATCTCTCCGATGTCCAATGGTTGCAGGGAGATACCGCGATCTGCTGCAATGCCCCTGCCCTTTGGGGCTGAGCCTTTCGCCGCCGGGGCCGCCGCCGCAGGCGGAACCGTTCCGCCCGTCACATCCGTTGTCATCGTCATCATCAGAGCCTTTTCCAGGCCCGCTTCGCGGGCCAACAGAGATAGACTCTCATACCACATGGATCAGAAAATCGGGGGCAGGCCACTGACGACGAGTGACTTTTGATTGCCACTCAGTCGCAGGAACACAGTCGACAGGGTTTGGAAACGGGCTGGCTTTTCAAACGGCAGAAGTCTGACGACTTCTGCTACGAGCCTACTCCTCATCATCCCGCAGCTTGGCCAGCACGCTGACATCATCCAGCGTACTCGTGTCCCCGGCGGACTCCCGGCCGGCGGCGATGTCGCGGAGGAGGCGGCGCATGATCTTGCCGCTGCGGGTCTTGGGCAGGGCCATGGTGAAGCGGATTTGGTCGGGGGTGGCGAGGGCTCCGATCTGTTTGCGGACGTGGGCGATCAGTTCCTTTTTGGCTTCATCCGGCGGGATTTCGCCCTTGGGGATCACGAAGCAGCAAATGCCTTCGCCCTTGATCTCGTGAGGGAAGCCGACGACGGCGGCTTCGGCGACGAGGGGGTGCGAGACCAAGGCCGATTCGACCTCCATCGTGCTGAGACGGTGGCCCGAGACGTTGAGCACGTCATCGATGCGGCCCATGACCCAGTAGAACCCGTCCTCATCTTTCCGCGCGCCGTCCCCCGCAAAGTACAGCCCATCGAGCTTGCCGAAGTAGACCTCTTCGTACCGCTTGTGATCGCCGTAGAGGGTCCGCAGCATGCTCGGCCACGACTGCTTGATGACCAGCAGACCGCCGTTGTTGGC
>JAYTWO010000175.1:0-20940 GCA_043743415.1 Planctomycetota bacterium | reverse complement strand
ACGTTGATTCGCCGCGTGTCGCTCGACCTGATCGGGTTGCCACCGACTGAAGAAGAAGTCGCAGCCTTCCTGGCCGACCAGGCGGACGGTGCTTATGAGCGGCTGGTGGATCGGCTACTGAAGAACCCCGCGTTTGGCGAGCACTGGGCACGACTGTGGCTTGATCTGGCCCGCTATGCCGACTCATCCGGGTATGCGGATGACCCGGTGCGGACGATCTGGGGCTATCGCGATTATGTCGTGCGTTCGCTGAATGCCAACAAGCCGTTTGACCAGTTCACGGTCGAGCAGATCGCGGGCGACCTGCTGCCCAACGCCACCGAAGAGCAGATCATCGCCACGGCCTTCCACCGCAACACGCTGACCAACAACGAGGGCGGCACCACCGATGAAGAGTTCCGCAACGTGGCGGTCGTCGATCGCGTCAACACCACCTTGGCCGTCTGGATGGCCACGACCATCAGCTGCGCCCAGTGCCATACGCACAAGTACGACCCGATCACGCAGCAGGAGTTCTTCGAGGTGTTCGCGATCCTCAACAACACAGCTGATGCCGATCGTGGTGACGATTCGCCGCGGCTGGAGCTGTATTCGGATGAGCAGAAGACGAACAAGGCGGCTTGGCAGGCGGAGCTGGCCACACTGGAGCAGACGCTGACGACCCCCACTCCTGAACTGCTGGAGTCGCTGGCGAAGTTCGACCGCGACTACCCGCGCGACCTGCCGTGGGTGGGGCTCAAGCCCGACTCGGCGAAGAGCCTGAGCGGGGCGGAGTTGACCATTGGTGACGACCAGTCGGTCCTCGTGAAGAACCCGCCGAAGACTGACACGACGACACTACTGCTTCCGGCTCCAGCGGGTCCGCTGTCAGCCCTGCGGATCGAGGCACTCCCCGACCCGTCGCTCCCCGGCAATGGTCCCGGCCACGCGGGTGGAAACTTCGTGGTGACGCATGTCTCGGCCACGATCGTTCCGAAGGATGAGCAGCGGCCGCGCGGTCGGTATGTCCGGGTCGAGTCGCCGGGGAAGCAGCGGTACTTGCATCTGGCCGAAGTGCAGGTCTTCAGCGGAGTCGACAACGTGGCCACCAAGGGGAAGGCCACGCAGATCAGCACTGACTTCGGCGGCAAGGCCGAACTCGCCAACGATGGCAACACCAACGGCCAATACTTCGAGGGAAAATCGGTCTCGCACACCGCCACAGCCGACGACCCGTGGTGGGAGGTCGATCTCCTCTCGCTCGTATCCGTCGACAAGGTCGTCCTCTGGAACCGCACCGATGGCGCGGGAGACCGCCTAGCGAACTCGCGCATTGTGTTGCTCGACGAGAACCGCCAACCGGTCTGGGAGCAGGCCATCACCGAGGCCCCCAAGGTCAGCCAGGAGTACGCCGCCAGCGCGGCTCGTGGCCTGAAGTTTTCCGCAGCTGTGGCCGATTACACGCAGCCGAACTTCGCCCCCGAGCAAGTGTTGACCGAGAAGCCCGACCCGAACAAGGGCTGGGCCGTGGGCGGCTCACTGGGCCAGCCGCACTGGCTCGTGTTGGTTCCAGAGGCAGCGACTGAGATCCCGGCGGGCAGCCAGATCCAACTGGTGATCGAGCAGCAGTCGAAGAATGAGAACCATGTCCTCGGCAAGTTCCGCATCTCGACTTCGAGTTCCCCGCGTGCCGTCGAGGTCGCCCGCACACCAGCCAGCATACGGGATGTGTTGGCCATCGCCACTGAGAAGAGAACCCCCGAGCAGGCAACCGCTTTGCAGTCGTGGTATCTCGCCAACATCGCTCCGGAACTCGCCACAGCCCGCGAACGAAAGGCCAAGCTGACCACCGACCTCGCGAACCTGAAGCCCGAGACCAGTGTGCCGGTGTTTAAGGAACTGACCGAGGGAGCCCGCCGCAAGACGATGCTCCAGCATCGCGGCAACTATCTGGACCTCGGCGATGAGGTCGCGGAAGGGGTGCCCGCAGCCTTTCTGCCCCCCGGAGCCGAGATGCCGAAGGACCGCCTGGCCCTCGCGAAATGGCTGGTCAGCCGCGACAACCCGCTGACCGCCCGCGTAATGGTCAACCGATTCTGGGAGGCCCTGTTCGGTCAGGGGATCGTCGTCACCAGCGAGGACTTCGGCACGCAGGGCGACCTGCCCACGCATCCCGAGCTACTTGACTGGCTGGCGGTCGACTTGATGGAGTCGAACTGGAACACGCAGCGGATGCTCAAGCAACTCGTGCTGTCGGCGACGTATCGTCAGTCGTCGAGGGTGACGCCCGCTCAACTCGACGCCGATCCGGACAACCGCTGGTTGGCTCGCGGGCCGCGTTTCCGCATGTCCGCCGAGATGATCCGCGACCAGTCACTGGCCCTCAGCGGCCTGCTCAGTTCGAAGATGTATGGAGCCCCGGTTCGCCCGCCTCAGCCGAAGTTCGGCCTCAGCGCCGCGTTCGGCAGCTCGACCGACTGGGAGACGAGCATGGGCGAGGACCGCTACCGCCGGGCCTTGTACACGCAGTTCCGCCGGTCGAACCCCTACCCGTCGATGGCCGCGTTCGATGCCCCGAATCGCGAGGTCTGCACTGTCCGCCGCATCCGCACGAACACCCCGCTGCAAGCTCTCGTGACGATGAACGACCCGGTCCATCTGGAGGCGGCTCAGGCCCTCTCACGCCAGGTCGTGAAATGGGACGGCACGGTCGCCATCAGGGCGGCCCGCCTGTTTCGGCACTGCACCGCCCGCGAACCCGAACCCGCTGAGTTGGCCCGGCTGGTGCAACTCCACGAGACCGTCCGCACCCGCGCCGCCGCCAGCCCGGAGTCGGCCAAACTGCTCGCCAGCGACCCACTGGGACCGGTGCCGGAGGGCCTGGACACGGTGGACCTGGCCGCTTGGACCGTGGTCGGGAACGTGATTCTGAACCTGGATGAGATGCTGATGAAGCGGTGAGGCAGTTGTGAAAACGGCTCGACTCCCGCGAATTCGGTAGGTCTTTTTATTCTGCACTGCCGAGCTTGTGTAGAATGCACCCAGGCGTGTGACCAATCGTGGAGTCCTGTTTTTAGAGGTTGTTGATGGGCAAGCTGAAAGACTTCAAGATCACGGACCCGCTCATCGCCCCAGACGCGATTGATGTGGGTGTTCGCATCGTAGAGCTGCGTCGACTCCAAGACGGCTGGCTGGATGGTGCGGGTCAATCTCTCTCGTCGGACGGACTCGACTGGTTCTTGTCGGCGTTTGAAGAGGAGTACCCAGTCGACTTGATGCGGCCATACCTCTATCCCACACCCGAAGGAAATTTGCTGGCCGAGTGGTCACTGGGGGACAACTCTTGCACATTGGATGTCGATTTGACCTCTCATAATGCCGAGTTTCACAACCTGAATCTGAAGTCGAAGGAGGAGTGGGCCACGACGCTGAATCTGCACGATTCAGACGGGTGGCAAGAGTTGGGGCAGATGCTGCAGTCACTCGAACGATAAGACCAGGGCCAATTCGTGAACGTCTCAACTCTGTTGCTGCGACAGATTCATCCCAGTTTCATTCAGGCCGGGCGAGTCACCTCGCAGGCATTTACACCCACTCCGAAAGACAATCGCCAGCTATCCACTTACGACGGTGATCAGATTTCGGCAGCGGCAGCATTTGCACACTACACGAGCCAATTAAAGTGCCACTCCATCGGCGTTTATGCGGTGCGAGTGGACGAATGCCGGAAGCTCCAGTTGGAGGTGAAAGCCGACCCAGAGCCGTACCCTGAACATGTCGTGATCGATTTCGGCAGGCGGACAGCCAATGAGATCAAGACGGTCGGCAAGGCACTGCGAGAGAAGGCCGTGACCAGAGGGTGGCTGGATGGCGGGAAGGACTGACTGATTCCAGTGGCGGATGGACAGGCCCCTCTTCTCTCCCCGGTTCCGATTATGCCGATTCTCCCGAAAAAGCCTGACGTACCGCCCCGAATCCGTCGATGAAGTGAAGGTCATCCTGGCCACCGAACGCTTGGGGAAGTGGGGCGGAGCTGGGAAACGCGGATCGGCAACTTTCGCCGACACCTTCGGGGTGTTGTGAGGAGGGTTGTTGACCTCTTGAGCAAGTCTGACGGCTCCCACCAGATCGGGCGGGATGTCGGGGCTGGCCGTGTTTGGGAAGGGAGACTTCGTCATGGGCAAGCGTGTGTTGTGGGCCGCAGTGGGCCTGCTGGTGGTTGGTTTCGTGCAGAGTGCAGCTCCCACGGCGGAGGCCGCTCCTCCGGGACAGCCAACGAATTGGGGTCGGTTCTACCACTATCCGTACGTCTATTATCCGCACAATTTGCAGGCTCCGGTCACGTATGATCACATGTATTATCGGTATCCGGCCCAGCGGCAGATCCCGGTCTACAACAAGGGCTGGCACAACTTCTATCCGAGTGAGCATCCCTACCATAAGGGGCATCACTTCACGCTGGACGTGTTCTAGGCCGGTCCGCTGACATTCGAAGTCATGGCCGACTGCGGTTGTCCGGTTCTCGGCTTCCAGACAGCTCGTCTGTTCGAAGATGTCGTGCAGCCGAGCCACTGTTGTGCAAGAGGTCTGCCCGCGTAGACCTCACTTCCGGGGGCGATATCCCGGACTGGTCTCGGCAACGAGACCAGTCTTTGTGTGACGCGAAACAGCCTGTCCCTTGGCGCGAGGGACGGGCTGTTTTCGTTTTTTGGGGATTAGGGACCATCGTAGCTACGTCCGCCAGATCGTGGGCGACCTGGGAAATCCGACGACCTACCAGCAGTCCATAAAGTACGTGCCGTCTGGGGGCGAGCCGGCGAGGGATGGACCGTCAATGAGCCTGCGGAAACACAGCCTGTCCACCCCATCGAATTGATTACGCCCGCTTGTAAAACGGCAACGGACAGACCACTGCCGGTTCGAGGCTGCCGCGGATTTCAATCTGCAGGTCGGTGCCCTGTGCGGCGAGGGCGATGGGGACATAGCCCATCGCGATGGGGCAACCGAGGGTTGGCGACTGCGTGCCGGAGGTGACTCCGCCCACCACCAGTCCGTTGTGCAAAATGGACATGTGTTCGCGCGGAATGCGCTTGCCGCTCAGCTTGAGGCCGACTCGCTGACGATCATTCGGGGCAGCCTTGATCTCTTCCAAGGCCGTTCGCCCGATGAAGTGAGCGGCCTTGGCCAGCCGCACACCGAACGCCAATCCGGCGGTGAACGGGTCATCGGACTCAGTCATCTCGTGCCCGTACAACGGCATCCCCGCTTCCAGCCGCAGCGTGTCGCGGGCACCCAGACCACACGCGGTGATCCCCAGCGAGGTGCCGTGCTGCATCAGTGCTTCCCAGAGAGCCGCCCCCTGTTCCGCAGCACAGACCAACTCGAACCCGTCCTCGCCAGTGTACCCCGTGCGGCTCACGGTGCAGGCGATCCCGGCCACCGCCGCATCCGTGACCTTGTAATACTTGAGTTGCAACACCGACGCCGAGGTCAGCGGACCGAGCAAATCGCAGCTGCGCGGGCCTTGGACGGCGATCATGCAGGTGCTGAGTGTCTGGTCGATGAGGCCGATGTTCCGCCCCCGTTGATGTTTTGCGAACCAGGCCAGGAGCTTCTCGCGGTTGCTGGCGTTGACCACGAGTTGCCACTCGTCGGCCCGGCGGTAGAGCAGCACATCGTCCAGGATGCCGCCATCCTCCCGACAGACGAGCGAGTACTTCACGTCGCCCACTGCCAGTTTGCCGCAGTCGGTGGTCAGCATTTGATCGAGGAAGTCCAACGCCTCCGGCCCCGTGAACCGCAAACGCCCCATGTGCGCCACGTCGAACAGCCCCACCCGCTGGCGGACAGCGGTATGCTCGTCAACCAGGGACGTGTACAGCACCGGCATGTGCCAGCCCGCGAAGTCGACCAGCCTGGCTCCGTGAGCGGCGTGCCAAGCGTGGAGAGAGGTGTGGAGCATGGGAAGAATCCAGTGTTGGGAGTGGGCCATTGTAGCAGGCCGCTCCGCGTCGTGAATTACGACGCGGAGCGTCTGACTACATTGGGTGCATTCGCCAAATGACGGTACTCTGCCTTTTCTGCCCCCTCGCCCCACACTCGATCTGGCATTCAGTACAGTGAGGACTCCGCGTTAGAGGAGAGGGCGGGGGGGCGTGCTCCACTGTGATGAGTGGAACTGGGAAGGATCGGTCGTGGCAGACCGTCGTGTGGTGCCGTGGTATCAACTTGACCGCATGGGCGGGTCGTTCTTCCGTGAGGTGGTAAAATGAAGACGGAAATTGTGAGGGCGGTATGAAGACTCTTCCCCCCGGAGGGATCGTGTCCTAGACTTGGCGGTTATGGAGCCAACTGTGTCATCCCTTGAAAAACGAATGATGCAGTCGACTCCTCAACACGCTACGCACCGAGGAATGGTTCACCATTGAAGGAAGGGGACACCGTGCAGATTCAAATTGCCTGCCGTCATGGACACATCCGTGAGGAAACCCGCCAACTGCTCTCCCAGAAAGCGGAGAAGCTGCTGAACTATTTCGAGCGCGTGACCGCGATTGTGGTGACGGTCGATGTGAAGGTGGCGGACCACGTGAAGGTGGAAATCCAGGTCGACGCCGAACACAAGCACGACTTCGTGGCCTCGCACGAAGGGCCCGAGGTGGTCGCTGCGTTCGACCAGGCGCTGCACAAGATGGAACACCAGATCACGAAGTACAAGGAAAAGCTGCAGGATCACCGCCGCGACCGTCCCTTGAACGAATATGCGAAGGTGGAAGTGACGGAAGACATCGAGGATGAGGCGACGGACGATGTGACCGCCTAGAGCCACCCCCAAACTTCCGAAGTCTTCGGAGACTTCGGAAGTTTGCAACGGTTCTCGGATAGGTTCAAAATCTTCCCAGAACGGAAAATGCTGGGAAATTCGACCGCCCGTACATTGGCGGGAGCGGCGAGTCCGTTCTAAGATGTCTCTTTCGGCAACCGTCCGGCTCGTTTCGGGGGACTCCTTGTGGGGGACTCCAGAAGGTGGCGGACAAGTCCCTGTCGGGGTTGTAACGGGTTCGTTTTCCGACTTGGGTTTCGAGTGAGGATTGGCGATGAAACTGACGGACATCGTGGCGGCGGACGCCGTGATCACGAATCTCAAGGCCACGACCAAGGATGAGGCGATTCGTGAGATCGTCAACTCGCTGCGAGCAGCGGGCAAGGTGGCGGCAGAACACACCGAAGCCATCATTTCCGCCATCATGAAGCGGGAAGAGCTGGGGTCGACGGGCATCGGGCGCGGGGTGGCTGTGCCGCACACGAAGCACGGCTCGGTCGATTCGATCGTGGCGACGGTGGCTCTGTCGGAGGCGGGGCTGGACTTTGCCGCCCTCGACGGGGAAGTGGTCCACATCCTGTTCCTGCTAATCTCGCCCCCGGACCGTCCGGGGGAACACCTGCGTGGTCTGGAAACGATCACGCGGCACCTGAAGAGTGACGACTTCTGCAGCTTCATGCGTCAGTCCAAGACCGCGGAGCAGGTCATCGATCTGCTCAAAGAAGGAGACGAGAAGCAGTTTTAATCCTGAACCCGCGTGGGGTTTCCTTGTCTGAGGAGGCAGTGCGTGGTGCATGGGCACACGAATTGCATTACGGTACTCTGATGCTCCTGCCTCGTGTTGAGGGGGTTCAGCATTGAGAATCAGACAAGACGCCCAGACCAAGGATCAGAACAGTGTTCACCCTAGCCAAAGGAGTGAGGCCAGCCATGCCAGGCGCGGACTCCTTGGAACTCAAGCCGACCCTCGTGCGTCGGGAACTGATCGTCAAGAACGCCAACGGGCTGCATCTGCTGCCTTGCACGGTCATCGCGCGCACGGTGAAAGAGTTTGTGGGGACGGTGAAGCTGGTCTCTGGAACCCAGAAGGCGAATGCCAAGTCTCCGATGGATGTGATTCTGTTGTGCGCGCCGTGTGGCACGGAGTTGACTCTGGAAGTCGATGGGCCGGGAGCGGAAGCGATGGCTGATACCGTCGAGCAGTTGTTCGTGGACGAGTTCATGACCGACCGGTAGCAGAAGTCGTGAGACTTCCGCCAGACTTCCGAAGACTTCGGAAGTCTCTTGGGCGAGCGGCCAGAGGAAGCCTACCGAGTAGGACGGCCTTTCCAGGCCGTCCTGGTCGCATTTCCTGCGGCGAGACGGCCTGGAAAGGCCGTCTTACGGGGAGACTATGACCGACCGCTCGCCTTGGGGCGCGAGAACTCTGACGAGTTCTGCGACAGGACTTTTCGGAGAACGGATCTCCACCGTGACCGGAGAAGCTGATGCTGGTGAAACGTGGGATCGCGGTCAGTCCGGGTGTGGCGAGTGCGCCCGCCTTGGTCTTGGGCCGCGATTTTTATTCGATCTCACGCCAGACCATACGGCCCAATGCGGTCGACGCGGAGATCGCGCGCTTTCGGCTAGCAGTGCAGGAAACCTGCGCCGAGATTTCGACCCACGCCGACGAGGCCACCGCCAAGCTGGGTGGCAAGTACGGAGCGATTTTCCAGGCTCACCTGGAATTGGCCCAGGATCCGATGATTCTTGAAGAGATCATGGACCTGATCACCAACCAGCTGCGCTCTCCCGAATCAGCGGTGCAGACGGTACTTCAGAAGCAGGCCAACGCCCTCACAGCCCTCGACAACCCTTACCTCAAGGAACGGGCCACCGACCTGCATGACCTGGAGCGGGGACTGCTGCGGCATCTGTCGGGGATGGAGGCCAATAGCCCGCTGGTCCTGACCGAGCCGGTCATTATCCTGGCTCACAACCTCACTCCCAGTCAGACGGCCCGGCTCGACCCCAAGTTCGTCAAAGCCTTCGCCACCGAAGTCGGCGGCCCCACCAGCCACACCGCGATTCTGGCCGGTGCCCTGGAAATCCCAGCTGTGGTCGGACTGGGGAGTTTCCTGCACCAAGTGAGCGGAGGCGAGATCGTCATCGTCGATGGCGACGATGGCAGCGTCATCATCTCGCCTGATGCCAATGCGATCGTCCTGGCCGAGAAGGCCGACCGTATCCAGCGGTCGAAAGACAAGCGGCTCGTTCGTCGTAGCGAGAAGGACTGCTACACCGCCGACCATGTTCGCGTGCCGATCTTCGGCAACATCGAGTTCCCGCATGAGGCCCTGCATTGCCGCGAGCGCGGGGCCGAGGGGATCGGCCTGTACCGGACCGAGTTCCTGTACATGAATCGCGATGATGAGCCGTCCGAAGAAGACCACTACGCTGCATACATGGAGGTGGTCCAGACGTTCCCCGATCGTCCGGTCGTGATCCGCACCCTCGACCTGGGTGGCGACAAGATTCCGGCAATCAAGGCGAGCGTGTTCAGCGACTTCACCAACCCCGAACTCAGCCTCCGCAGCATCCGCGTCAGCCTGCACGACAAGGAGCGGTTCAAGATCCAGCTCCGGGCGATCCTGCGGGCGGCGATCCACGGCGATGTGCGCGTCATGTTCCCGCTGATTTCGTCGCTGGGTGAACTGCGCGAAGCGAAGGCAGTCCTGCGCGATGTTGCGGAAGATTTGGCCGAGAGCGGAATCCCTCACAAAGCGGAGATCCCGGTCGGGATGATGGTCGAGGTGCCCTCGGCCGCGCTGATGGCTCCGGAGTTCGCCAAGGAGGTCAACTTCTTCTCCATCGGCACGAACGACTTGATTCAGTATACTCTGGCGGCGGATCGTTCCGATCCGGCGGTCGCGCGGTACTACAATTCCGCCGACCCCGCGATCCTCCGCACGATCAAGATGGTGGCTGATGCGGCTGCGAAGGCCAAAATCAGTGTGACGATCTGTGGTCAGATGTGTTCTGACCCACGGTTTGTCCCGTTGTTCATTGGCCTAGGTGTCGAGCGTCTCAGCTTGACACCGCAGGCCATCCCCGAAATCAAGGAACTCATCCGGCATCTGTACACCCGCAAGGCGTATGAGATTTCGGTGAGAGCCTCCGAGATGGATCTGGCCCGTGAAATCGACCAGTTCCTGCTCGGAGAAGTGAAAAAACTGTTGGCGACCTCGGACGAGGAAGAGTGAACCTTGCGGTCCACTCCCCTGCCCGACAAGCCGTTCTGGATTCAGTGTTTGCGAACAGAGTGCTCGTCCATCGGATCAGCGTGAATCGAAGTTCCTCCCATTTCGCCCCTCGCCTCGTCGGTTGTGTTACAGCCGCGATGGGAGCGTGCGCGACCGGAGGCGTCGATTTCGAAGACCTCGCCCACTTTGGCGATCTTCCGATGACCAAGAGCGGTATGCCGAATGAACCACAAAGCCCAGGGGGTGCAACCCTTGGGCTTTCTTTGCGAATCTCGCAGATCGCGATGATGCGGCACCCTGTTCGCCTTTCCCCCCGAAAGGCAATCGATGAAAAAAGAGATGTTGGTCAACGTGATCCAGCCGGAAGAATGCCGGATCGCGATCGTGGAAGATGGCGTGCTGGAGGAGTTGTATGTTGAACGCTCCAGCCAGGAACTGATCGTCGGGAACATCTACCGCGGTCGCGTCGTCAATATCGAGTCGAGCATCCAGGCGGTGTTCGTCGACTTCGGCATCGGACGCAACGGCTTCCTGCACGTCAGCGATGTCGAGTACCAGTACTACAAGCACCTCGTCCCCGAGCGGGAAAAACCGGGCCGGGGTCGCGAGAAGATCAACGAGCGCAGCGTCCGCAATAAGCCGCCGATCCAGGAGATATTCCAGCGCGGCAGCGAAGTCCTGGTGCAGGTCATCAAGGAGGGAATCGGCACCAAGGGGCCGACCCTCTCGACCTACGTCAGCATCCCCGGTCGCTATTTGGTGCTCATGCCCGGCCTGCAACGGCTCGGTGTCAGTCGCAAGATCGAGGACGAAGATGTCCGCCGTCGGCTGCGGCAGTCGCTTCGCGAGATCGTTCCGCCCGAGGGGCTGGGGTTCATCGTCCGCACAGCTGGCGTCGATCGCTCGACGCAGGACTTGCACCGCGACATGAACTACCTACTCCGGCTCTGGAAAACGCTGGTCAAGCGGCTCGAGAAGCTGCAAGGGCCGGGCGTGATCTACGAAGAATCGGACATGATCACCCGCACCATCCGGGACATCTACACCGCCGACATCGAGTCGATTCAGATTGACGAGCCGGACGCTCTCGAACGGGCCCGCGACTTCATGGAGGTCGTCCTGCCCCGGCACGTCGACCGCATCACGCTCTACGAAGGCCGCGAACCGATCTTCGCCAAGTACAAGATCGAAGAGGAAATCAGCCGCATTCAGAGCCGACGCGTGCCCCTCCCCGCCGGAGGTTCGCTCGTCATCGACCAGACCGAAGCCCTCGTCGCCATCGACGTGAACTCCGGGAACTTCCGCAATTCCGACTCCGATGCCGAGAAGAACGCCTACCAGGTCAACATGGCCGCAGCTGGCGAAATCGCCCGGCAGATCCGGCTCCGTGACCTGGGGGGGGTGATCGTGAACGACTTCATCGATATGCGGGATGAACGTCATCGCCGCAGCGTGGAGCGGAAGCTGTGCGAATGCCTGGAGCGGGATCGGGCGCGGACCAAGGTGCTGCGGATCAGCCCGTTCGGTCTGATCGAGATGACGCGGCAGCGGATTCGTCCGTCACTGCGCCGCAGCATTTACGAGGACTGCCCGTGCTGCCGAGGCGTGGGTCAGGTGAAGACGACCGAAAGCATGGCGATCGAGGTCATGCGGACCCTGATGACCAAGGCCAATCAGAAGGGGGTCGCCCGCATCCAAGTCGAGGTCCAAGCCCGCGTGGCCGAATACCTCATCAACAAGAAACGCCGCGAGATCATCGATCTGGAAGAGAAGTACGACGTGCTGGTGAACATTGTTCCAGCGGTCAATGGTGGCCCGGATCACATGATTCTCAAGTGCCTGGACGACATCGGGGCGGAAGTCGCAATTCTTCCGCCCGGAGACTCGTACAAGAAACGCTGATCTGTTAGACTGCTCCGTTCCCATTTTGGCCCAGACCGGGCCAGAATGGGGACTGCCAACTCAACATCTTGTGACGGAATGGGTTACTCCATTCCGCCAAGCCTGAGTGAGAATGACTGAGGGGATCGACTGAGATGTTCGCGATTATTCAAACTGACGGCCGCCAGATTCGTGTTTCCGAGGGAGATGTCGTCGACATCGATCTGCGGGAGTCGGGCAACGCCTCCGGGACACTGACCTTCGATCAGGTGCTGCTCGCCAATGCGGGTGCCGCCAGTGTGATCGGTCGCCCAGTGATTTCCGGGGCCACGGTGACTGCCGAGATCATGATCCCGCTGAAGAAGGGCGAGAAGCTGGAGATTCAGAAGCTCCGCCGCCGCCACAATTCCCGCCGCCACACCGGCCATCGCCAGAAGTACACCCAGATTAAGATCACCGGGATCTCGATCCCCGGCCTGCTGAAGGCCGAGACCTCGACCCCCGCCTGATTCCGGCGATGGTTGAACGCTGAAGTGACAAACCCTCCCGGTCTCCGGGAGGGTTTTTGCATTGTGGGGGCTAATACAACTGTCCCAGAACCATCGTCGCTCCGGGTTCTCGGGTGGGAGTTGGTGATGGCGTTTCCAGTGGGACAGGCGGGCTTGTCGGGGGCGGCGGCGGCGGCGGCGTTGAATCTGGGCGGCACCCAGGGCTGTAGGCCAGTAAAATTCAACGCAAAGGCGCGGGGACGCAGAGAATACAGCAGAGGCGATGCTCGATAGGACATCATGGATAAAGTGTGTTCACCAGATGGTTCCTTTGCGACTCTGCGCCTCCCCGCCTCTGCGTTTCGGCTGCGAATGGTCAAGCCTCTCAACCGTAGCGGAATTCGTAAGAATTTCGCCTGCCGTAGCGGAATTCGTAAGAATTTCGCCGAGACACGGCGGGCTGGACGGACGGCGGAAGTCTGACGACTTCCGCTACGGAGCTTGCCGCAATCCTGACCGGATTGGGGCAGCATCTCACCGAATGTCTTGCGGTGGAGTGAGCATTCTGGGACTGTCGAACGAGAGCAGGCCGCAGCGGGGGAATCGACACTGTCTGTATTCAGGAGATCGAGGACCTCCGGTCAATATTACAGTCGCCTCGTTTTCTTCTCCGGGTCGACCCTGGGCTGGAATGGGCACCCCCGTGGAGTAAAGAAGCTGCCATGACGATTCGCAAACTGGCGGGACCGTGCCAAGCAGCGGTCTTCAACCGAACTTCAGGTTTGGAGAGTCGGCGGAAGTGGTGCTGGAACAAAAGTCCAGTACCCTTGCGATGACCTCTCGACTCGTCCAGGAGCGTCTTTCTTGAAGTCTTGCGGACGCAACTTGTTCTCCCTGAATCACTTCTACGAATGATACCAAAGTATCATCTGCCCCTCCCAAATGATACTTATTCCGGAAAAAGTATCATTCGTTTCACAGTGGCGTCGATGCGAGTTCTCCATCAGACTGCTTTCACCGGGGGGTGATGCGACATGAAATATGACCTGTGGATGCCGAGTCAAGTGGTGTTCGGCTGGGGGCGAAGAACGGAAGTCGGGTCGCGGGCTCGCGGGTTGGGCTCGCGGGTTTTTACGGTCTGCGGATCGCGGTCGCTGCGGGCTGCGGGGACTTTGGAATCGGTGTGGGATTCCCTCCGCACAGCGGGTCTGACGGTGCTTGAACTCGGGACCATTTCGCGCGAGCCGGAGGTCGAAGATGTCGATTCGATGGTCGGGCAATTGCGAGACCTCGGCGGCGGACAACCCGGCGATGTCGTACTCGCCATCGGAGGCGGGGCCGCGCTCGACCTGGGCAAGGCCGTGTCCGCTCTGGCCACCAACCGGCACAGCGACACCGTCCGCGACTTCCTCGAAGGGGTCGGTCGCGGGCTGCAAATCACCGAGCGGCCTCTCCCGCTGATCGCCCTGCCCACCACCTCCGGCACAGGCAGCGAGGCCACCAAGAACGCCGTCATCTCTTCGAGAACTGAACAATTCAAGAAGAGCCTTCGCTCTGACTGGATGATCCCTGCCATCGCCCTCATCGACCCCGAGCTGACCGTCACCTGCTCCCGCCACATCACGGCCTGGTCCGGGATGGACGCCCTCACCCAGTTGATCGAAAGCCTGATCACCCCCAAATCCACACCAATCACGCGGGCGTTATGCTGGGAGGGACTCCAGTCCGCGATCCCGTGGCTCAAGCGGGCCTGTGACGAACCCGACTGCCGACCGGCCCGCGAAGCGATGTCGCACGCGGCCTTCCTCTCCGGCGTCACCCTCGCCAACGCCGGACTCGGCATGGCTCACGGGATCGCAGCCGCCCTCGGCGTGCATTGCCAAGTGCCCCACGGGCTGGCCTGTGCCACGCTGCTCCCCACGGCGTTGCGAGTGAATCGGTCGCACTGCGAATCGGCGCTCGCTGAGATGGCTCCGCTGTTCGAAGCCCGCACTTGGGCCACTCCCGCCGCAGCTGCCGACTTCACGATCGAGGCCATCGCTCAACTGGGTCGCGACCTCGGTGTGCCCGAGCGACTGCGCGATCTCGGGGTGAGGCAGGACCAACTCGCCGAACTGGTTCCGGCCTCGCGCGGGAATAGCATGAACGGCAACCCTCGCCCCTTCCTGGATGTCGAGCTGCTGGAGATTTTGGAGGCACTCTGGTGATTCTCGCAGCTGGACTTTCGCCCGCGTGGCAACAGATTCTGGTCTTCGATCGCTTCACGCGGGGTGAGGTGAACCGCGCGGTGGAGACCTGTGCGTGTGCTTCGGGCAAGGTCATCAACGTCGGCCTCGCCCTCGCGGCTTTGGGTGCCGAATCGAAGACGCTGTCGGTCCTCGGCGGTGGTGCCGGGGCGATGATCGCCGAGGAGTTGGCCGCGCTGGGAGTCTCCTCGCGGTGGATCATCGACCCGGCCACGACGCGGACCTGTACCACGATCATCGAGCGCTCGACCGGCGAGATCACTGAACTCGTTGAGAACGCCGCTATGATTGAGGCCCGCTCATGCGAGGCATTTTTGTCCGCTCTTCGACTGGAAGCGAAAGCCGCCGAGTGGGTCATCCTCAGCGGCTCACTCCCCCCGATCGCGGGCCGCTCCTCGAATCGTACGCTCTACCGCGAGATGCTCGAACGCCTGCCCTCGACCGTGCGCGTCGTCCTCGACGCCCGTGGCCCCGAGATGCTGGAGTGTCTCAGCCAGCGCCCGTTCCTCGTCAAGCCGAATCGAGAGGAACTCTCGCTGACGGTCGGTCGCGAACTGACCGACCAGGACTCCCTCATCGCCGCCATGCGCGAGATCAATCAACTCGGGGCCGAGTGGGTGCTGGTTACGCAGGGAAGTCGGCCAGCCTGGCTCAGTTCCCCGACCGAACTCTGGTGCTTCACACCGCCGCAGATCGAGGTCGTCAATGCCATCGGCTGTGGCGATTGCCTCACGGCGGGAGTGGTGGCATTCCTGGACGAAGGGTACAGCCTCCCCGATGCAGTGAGATTTGGCATTGCCGCTGCGGGTGACAACGCCGCACAGTTGCTGCCGTCAAGATTAAGTCCGTCGCGGGTTCGTGCCCTGGCCGAGCGGGTCTGCACCGTGCGCGTGCAGTGACCGTCCAGCCCGCCCGGCGGTGGTTCATGGCGATGCGGGAGGTGTTCTTTCCGAACCAATGGAACGAGGAACGCACAGTCGTGTCGCACATGTTGGTTTTTCTCATTTCGAATCGCTCTTTCCCGCTTCCCCACCTCCCGCATAGACTCCCGACCCGACGCAGACGAGCCAGGATGGCTCGCGTGGCGGCGACGAGAGGGAGTTCAGGCGATGCGCACGATTGCGGTGATGAATCAAAAGGGCGGAGTCGGCAAGACCACGACCAGCGTCAACCTGGCTGCGGGGCTGGCTCGGCAGGGGCGGCGTGTGTGTCTGATCGATCTCGATCCCCAAGCCCACGCCTCGATCCATGTCGGGGTCGATCTCCACGGCGGGACAGACACGATTTATCAGGTGCTGGCGGGCAGCAAGAGCTTTGCAGGCATCCGCCAGATGGTCGGGCATAACCTCTGGCTCGCTCCGGCCAACCTCGATCTGGCCGCTACGGAGTTGGAACTGGTCGACGCGCCGGGTCGGGAGTTCGTGCTCCGCAAGGCTCTCGAAGCGGCCAACGTCAGCCAGCAGTTCGACTACATTATCATGGACTGCCCACCGTCACTGGGCGTCCTGACCATCAACGCTCTCACCGCTGCCTCCGAAGTCTTCATCCCTCTCCAGCCGCACTTCTTTGCGCTGCAGGGTCTGTCGAAACTCTTCGAGACGACCGCTCTCGTGACCCGGCGGCTCAATCGCCAGTTGAAGGTGTCGGGGATCGTGCTGTGTTTGTTTGAGACGGGGACACGCCTCGCGACCGATGTGACCGATGACTTGATGCGGTTCCTGAAGGGGAGCGACCCACAGGCTCCGTGGGCCGGGGCGCGCGTCTTCGGCAGTAAGATTCGCCGGAACATCAAACTGGCCGAGGCCCCCAGCTTTGGGCAGTCGATCTTTGAATACGCTCCCGGTTCAGCAGGGGCACTTGACTACACGGGGCTGTGCCAGGAAGTGATTCAAGCCGAAGCGGCCCTCAGCCAGGTTGCTTGAACCAGTTGTCGCCACCTTCGCCAGCAGGTGGGAGACTTGGAACCCGCGACCGCACACGGGTTGAGGACTTCCGAAGTCTCGGAAGACTTCGGAAGACTTCGGAAGACTTCGGAAGTCTGCTGGCGTCCGCGAACGTCGAGAGCTTTCGCCCACGTTCTGGCGAACGTGGCTACGAGGAACGCCCGAGCAGTTCGCGGACCTTGGCCCCGATGTCGGGTGACTTCATCAGAGTCTCGCCGACGAGCATCGCCTGGACATGGCCCGCGATCAGTCGCTCGACATGCGAGCGCGAGTGAATCCCGCTCTCCCCGACGAACAGCACACTGTCGGGAACCTGCGAGCGCAGGTCGATGCAGTGTTGCAGGTTCGTCTGCATGACCTTCAGATCGCGGTTGTTGACCCCCAGCAATACCGGGTCCAGACGCAACACCCGCTCCAGGTTCTCGGCATCATGCAGCTCCACGAGAGCCTGCATTCCCAGTCCCAACGCAGTCTGATACAGATCGGCCAGTTGAGCATCATCCAGGCACTCGGCGATCAGCAGCACGCAGTCGGCCCCGGCCGCGCGGGCCTCCAGGATTTGGTAGCGGTCAAGGATGAAGTCCTTCCGCAGCAGCGGGACAGCGACGACGTTGCGAATCTGTCGCAGGTAGTCCAGGTGCCCCTGAAAATATTTCTCGTCGGTCAGCACGCTGATGCAGGCCGCTCCGTTCTCGGCATAAGTCCGAGCCACCTCGGTGGCTGAGAAGTCCTCCCGAATCAACCCGGCTGACGGCGAGGCCCGCTTGACCTCGGCGATCAGTCCCATCGGGTGGCTGCGGTGGAGGGCCGCAGCGAAGTCGCGGACGGGGGGGGCGACGAGGATCTGTCGTTCCAGTTCGGCGACAGACACGCGAGTTCGCGCGGCGTCCACTTCGGACCGCTTGTGGATCATGATCTGCTGGAGAATGTCTGCCATCACCGCTTCCGTGGGATTCGTCCGGGTCGTCGGTGACCACAATAGCATCTCTGGTCCTGTCTGTTCATCGTGACAGGGGTGTCAGTCCACCGCAGGTCCAAAATGCTCGCTCGTCACGGCGAATTGACGCTTATCAAATCAGTCTTCATAATCGATCCTCACCCGTCACGCGCTGTTCGGAACTCAGCATCACTCACAAGTTTGTGTTGTCGCCATGGAAGACCAGATCATCGCTTTGTTGCGATATGCCAGCGGCCAGAGGGAGCCGTTGCGTCTGGTCGTGTCGAATGCCAAGGGCCAGGTCGTCCAGACCCATCAGATTAACCACCCCTTTGCCGTCATCGGACGGGGCGGTAACTGTGATCTGGTAATCCAGGAAGAGGTCGTGGCCTACCGGCATGTCTACCTCCAAGTCTTCGCCAACCGCGTGGCGTGCCTCGACCTGCTCAGCACCAACGGCACCTCGTTCGACCCGCCCGCAGCTTCGAAGTGGATTTCAGCAGGGCATCGCTTTCGGGTCGGAACGCATTGGGTGCAACTGGAGGGGGAGCAGTGGGTCGCAGACCAGGTTGTGCCTTCGCCGATCGATTTCAGGACCCGCGAAGAACAGCGGCCCGAGTTCGGCGTCCTGCCCAAGGCGGAACTCGAACTCCTCAACACCTCCGCCAAGGGACGGCTGTGGCCAATCAACCGAGTCGTGACGCTGATTGGGCGGGATGTGAATTGCCGCATCACCATCCCCGACGAGAGGATCTCGCGCGTGCATTGCAGCTTGCTGCTGCTGCCCAGCGGTCTGTGGGTGATTGATCTTCTGGGCAAGGGCGGTATCAAGGTCAACGGGCAACCCGTGCGCTGTTCGGCCTTGCCCGAAGGGAGCCAGTTGCAGATTGGGGAGTACCTCGTCGCGGTGCATTATCCGGAGATCGCACTGACGCAGGTGCTGGTCGAAGCGGCCTCTTCATTGCCGCCGCCCCCGCCGCCGCCTTCCCAATCGATCGGGAAGCCGAACGTCCAGTTCTTGACCAGCCTGAATCGTATCTTCCGGGTCGAGACGTGGGGCGATACCTTGATCGTGATCCCGATGGGGGACGATCCGAACTACAAGTACCACGATGTCCACATCGAGACCGGGCGTGTGAACGAGTTGATCGTCGGCTATGGATACCGCAAGGTGATCGTCGACTTCAGCCAGTCGCGGCTGGTCGGCACACTGATCCTCGACGCGATTACGAACTTCCTGCGGAAGGCGACCGACAAGGCCGTCTTCTGCGGGGCTTCGCCGGAGATGTACCAGTCGCTGACCGACTTGCGTCTGTTGACCATCTGGCCGCTCTATGCCAGCCGCCATGATGCACTGCGGGCGATCTACGCATGACGGTCGACCCGCCGACCGCTGCGGCAGACTTGAGCGGCGAGGGCCAACCGCTCGGGCGTCCCTTGCGAGTGGTGCATCTCATCACTCGGCTCATCATCGGCGGAGCGCAGGAGAACACCCTGCACACGGTCGAGGACCAGCACCAACTCCACGGCGATGAGGTCAGCCTCATCACCGGACCGGGCCTCGGACCGGAAGGCTCGCTCGAAGACCGAGCGCTGGCAGGTGGTTATCCGGTCCATGCCGTCCCCGACATGCGGCGCAGTCTGCACCCGCTCCGCGATTGGCACAGCTATCGCGAGATCATTCGGCTGCTCCGCGAACTGAAGCCCGACATTGTCCATACTCATAGCTCCAAAGCGGGCATCATCGGGCGGGCAGCTGCGGCTAAGCTGGGCATCCCGGCGGTGCATACGATCCACGGGGCCGCGTTTCACTATGGGCAGAACCCGATCGCGTATGGTGTCTACCGGCAGGCCGAACGCTTCGCCAGTCGCTGGACCGACCACTTCATCAGTGTCGCCGACGACATGACGGATGAGTACGTCCACGCCCGCGTCGCCCCCCGCGAACGCTTCACCACGATCTACAGCGGCTTCGATGTCGAACCGTTCCTGCATCCCCCGCGCAGCCGCGACGAGGTGCGAGCTGAACTCGGTTTGAAGCCTGAAGAGATCGTCGTCGGCAAGATCGCGCGGCTGTTCCATTTGAAGGGGCACGAGTTCCTGCTCTCGGCCGCACCGTTTATCGTGCGAGCCTGTCCGCAAGTACGGTTTCTGTTCGTGGGGGATGGACTGCTGCGGAAGGTGTTTGAGCAGCGGATCGCCGAGCTGGGACTGACCGATCGGTTCGTATTTACGGGACTGGTTCCGCCGACGCGCATCCCCGAGTTGATCCAGGCGATGGACATCGTGGCCCACACCAGCCAGTGGGAGGGCCTGGCCCGCGTGCTGCCGCAAGCCCTGATCGCCGCCAAACCGGTCGTGGCCTACGACGTGGGCGGGGCCCGCGAGGTCGTCCTCCCCGGAGCCACCGGCTACCTGCTCCCGCGCGACAGCGTGGAGCCGCTGGCCACCGCGATCATCCGACTGGTCTCTTCCGAAGAGCAGCGGCAAAAGTTCGGAGCCGAAGGCCGCCGCCGGTTCACCGACCAGTTCCGCCACCAGACAATGACCGCCCGCATCCGGCAGGTGTACTTCGATGTACTGGCTCGGCGCGGGACGCTTGCAGTCGGGAAGTAATGTCCGATGGCGACAGGTGTGTGCGTCACAAAAGTAGGCAGGCGGTCCGACTCTGCCCCCTCTCCCCCGCAATGAAGTCATCCCTGTCCATCCAGCCAATTGCGGGGGAGAGGGGGCAGAAATTGGTTGCTGCCTACTTTTCAGATGCACACACGAGAAGATCGGATGAACCCTCGATTCGTGGTGTTCAGCGATGCGTTGACATATCATCTAAGCCCGATCCGTTCCCCGCTGGGTTCGAACGGCACACACGACTTCTCTCACCGAGACCCCGATCATGCCACGCTCCTTCGGCCTCATCCTGCTGTGCCTCTGTCTTCTAAGTCGCGCGAACTGGGCAGCTGAGCCACCCACTGCGGATCCTGTGAAGCTCATCCGCAGCGTCCAGTCGGGGGCGTGGTCCAGTGCAGCCACTTGGGAAGGCAAAGAGGTGCCCGGTCACGGAGTGCAGGTGCAGGTTCGACCGGGTCACACGGTGACATACGACGTGCAGGCCCCCGAGTCGCTCGTCATCCGGGCGCTGTTCATCGCCGGGACCGTCTCGTTCGCCACCGACAAATCGACCCAGCTCAACGTCGGCCTCATCAAGATCGAGGCCACCGACAGCACCGACGAAGAGGGCTTCGACTGCGACATGCACCTCGAAGAGGCCGACCCCCAGGCTCCACGGGCGACCCTCCTCGTCGGCACTCCGCAACAACCGGTGGCTGCGAACCACAAGGCTCTCATCCGGCTGACGTATGTGCCCGGCATGAACAAGGAGTCGTGTCCGGCCATCGTCTGCTGCG
>JAYTWO010000174.1:0-5085 GCA_043743415.1 Planctomycetota bacterium | reverse complement strand
GCAAGGAGGAGACCGTGCAGAAGATTGCGAGTCAGCATCCGGAGCGGGAGGGGTTGTTGGTGCATTCGCCAAATAGTGGTCCCCCTGTCCGCAGCTCGGCCAGAGGTTCACCACGGAGGCACGGAGGCACGGAGGCACAGAGAAATGCAGGGAAAGCTGTGCGATACGGAGACGCCATCGCCACGGTGGGTCGTCCAGAGAAGACGCGACATCGATGAGGAACTCGACCCCATTCAGACTGACCGGCGAGCCAGAGAAACTCCGTCATCCCCTGAGTGTCTCCGTGCCTCCGTACTACGAATCCGCGATTTGTGTTCACGCTGCACAAATTTCATGCGGATTGGGTGAGGCTTTTCACGGTGGCTTGGCGGGCGGGCCAGCGCCACGTAGGACGGGCACACTTGCCCGTTCCCGCTGTGTCTGACCCGCCAGAACGAGTCCACATGGGCAGCCAGTCGCCCCCGGCCCATGTCACTCGCTCGCGACGCGCGAACGTGACTCGGGACGGGCCAATGTGCCCGTCCTACGGTGGTGGGCGAAGCCCACTCCGTACCTCCGTGGTGAATCTCTGCCTGCTTTTCTGACGCACACACGTTACCTGCACTGGGGACGGGCACTTCGGAGACGTGCCCCACGGCGTGTTCCGAGAACCACTCCATTGACTGCTGGCAAGAGTCGGTCGGCAATTTCGTGCAGTCCGGCCCACGGATTTGCGATCCTG
This sequence comes from Planctomycetota bacterium, assembly GCA_043743415.1. GTDB lineage: Bacteria > Planctomycetota > Planctomycetia > Planctomycetales > Planctomycetaceae > TH-plancto1. The sequence goes on along the minus strand of JAYTWO010000174.1, from coordinate 4,364 downwards.
CGAACTCTGCCCTTGAGTACCGCCCGCATGTCGCATAGGGTTGATGGTCCGGCCCGTACATTTGCGGGTCCAGACGGTCCCCCGAGGCGATGGCCTGATGTCCTATCACCGCACACATGGCGTTCGCATCGAGGACACTCAGGTTTGGGTGACCCATCGGCGCATGGAGTACGGACCGTTCGACTACGACTGGATTCCCAACCTGCGCGGCATCGTACTGACCTTTCGCGGACGCAAGTTCGGCGAGATCCTCAGCGAAGAAGAGATTTACGCCGACCTCAGCGAGTACCGCCTGCCCATGCGGGTGGTCGAAGTGGCTGTGCTGGTTCTGGGCAATGCCCTCTACTCCGGGCTGCATGGGTTTAACGAAGACGAGCGGCGGGGCATGCTTGAGGACAGTTTGATCGTGGCCGGGTGCGACCAGTTTTTGCCTCTCGTCATGGAGTGAGTGGCTAGCGGGGAGTGTCGTCTTCCGGCCACAGATCAACACGCCCACAGCAGCAAGTGCCCACGCCACTGCGGCCTCGCCGTTCGCACCAGACCCGCACTGGCCAACACCAAATTCGGCGACTGCTCGAGGCTCACCTCGGCCAGAATCTCAACTACGCCCCCGTGGATAAACCGCAACTGGGATCCGTGGGTGAGGGCGCGAAAGTCTGTGCGCGAGAGCCGCACGAAGATCTCGCGCCGCAAATGGTCTTCGTCGTCCTTGGACAACTCGGCCAGAGGTTGAGTGAAGGGATGCACGATCAGCAGTCGAGCATTCCACGCCAGCGCCAGATCGACCGCGAAGGGGAGGTGGACCGTGGCCTCGTCCGTCAGGTCATCGCAAAACACAATCAGCGGCGGATCACCGTCCAGACGATCCGGCTCGCGGCCCGCGAACCACACGGGACAACCCGCCTGCCTCGGCCACTGAAGGTCCGCAGAGGTGGCGACTGACGCCCGCGCACCCGGCACGATCAGTAAGTCCATTTCGCTCTCGCGAGCTGCCTCCGTCCATTCGGTGCCGGGGTTCCCGAACCAGGCCTCCTGCTCGATCGGAAACTCCCCCGCCGAGGCCGAGCGTCCCAGTTCCTCGACCTGCTGTTCCGCAGCCGCCATCCACGAGTCGAGCTGCCCGCAGTCACACTCCTCAGCGGGAGGGGCAGCCACCGCCGCGAAGGCCAACCCCGAGCGAGTCACCCGCGCCAACTCGATCGATAACCGGACGACATCTTCCGTCTCGGCGGGCCAGTTCACCCGGCCCGTGGTCGGGGCGGGAACAAACTCCAGACCCGTCAGAATGCGATGAACGGACGACATGCGAGACTCTCAGTGAGCGGAAGCGAAGCGTTCAGCCTGTCGAGTCGACCGCCGCTCGTCAAATGACTTTCCCCAAGTCGTGAATGTCCGCTTGCGACTCTGTGTGGGTCGGTCACAATGCGGTCGTGGATGTCTCCACTTCGACCTTGGTTTCACTTGGGTGGGAAACTCGATGCGACTCTTCGTTGGATTCTGGTTTTTGTTCTCGATGGCCTCGCTCTCTCACCCCAGCTGGGCGGATGAGAAGCTCAAAGGGATCGCGTGCCGGTCGGTGCATCTGGGTTACTCGGCTCCCGAAGCGGTGGCGTTCTACAACGAGATCACGGTGCGGGAATCGGCGGCGGGGACGTACTTCATGGTCTGCGGCTGGGGGAAGGGGTACTTTGGAATTCAGGAGTTGGGAAATGGCAAGAAGGTGGTACTGTTCTCGGTGTGGGATCCCGGCGAGCAGAACGACCCGAGCCAGGTCAAAGACGAACAGCGGGTGAATCTGCTGCACAAGGACGACGCGGTGCGGGTGGGGCGGTTCGGGAATGAGGGGACCGGCGGTCAGTCGTTCTTGGACTACGACTGGAAGGTCGGCGCGACGTACCGCTGCCTCGTGACCGCCAGGGCCGATGGCAAACGTAGCGAGTACGCAGGGTACTTCTATCTGCCCGAGACGAAGACCTGGAAGCATCTGGTGACGTTCTCGACTCCGACCGGGGGCGATCTGCTGAAGGGGCACTACTCGTTCGTTGAGGATTTCAAACGAGACCGCGTCTCGACCACTCACACGCGGCTCGCCGAGTTCGGCCCCGGCTGGATCAAGACGCCCGACCAGAAGTGGCAGCCGCTGGCCAAGGCCCGGTTCACCGGCGATGGCAACCCGGTCGTCAACATCGACGCGGGGACGGTGAGCGGTCGGATGTTCCTGGCCACCGGAGGATCGATCGAGAACCAAACGGTGCCGCTGCGGGAGATGCTGGAGATCGATGTCGCGCAGTGGCCGCCCGAGCCAACTGACTTGCCGAAGCCGTAATCGAGTCCCAGGGTAGCCACGTTCGCCAGAACGTGGGCGACCGGAAACCGCGTTCAAGTGATGGGAGAGACCCACGCGAGGATCAGTTTCAATCGACATCACCCAGAGCGTCCGCCCACCTTCTGGCGAAGGTGGCTACATTCTTGATTCTCGCCCCACAGTTCCCCAGATCCCACAGGCCACTTCTGTGAACAGCACGTTCCTCCCGACTGTTCAACGGTACTGGAGATCACCACTGACCTCGTGGCTGATCTATGCCGTCGTCATCCTGGGGACCACGTGGCCGCTGGTCTGCTCTCCGTTGTCGTCGCTGCCGCTGGGGCCGGTCGATTCGTCGGTCGTGCCGATGTTCAATCTGTGGACGATCTGGTGGAACGCCGATCGGGTCGTGCATGGCTTTCAGGGGTACTGGCATTCACCGATCTTTCACCCCATTCCCGACTCGTTCGCCTTCTCCGAACCGCAGCCGACGACGCTGCTGGTCGCCCCGCTGATCTGGCTGACCGGATCGCGGGTGCTGGCCTACAACGGCTACTACTGGCTCACGTTTTTACTCAACGCGGTGATGACGGAACGGCTGTTGCGACTGCAAGGCGTCGGGCGACTGCTGGCTCGCAGTGGAGGGATCGCGATGATCCTATTGCCGATACTTCAATGGCAACGGGACGTGGTGCAACTGGTCCCGGTGTGGGGGCTGCTGTGGGTGTGGATCGCATTTGTAAAGCTCTCGCGTGAGTCGCGAGTGAGGCACGGCGTCGAACTGGGAGTGGCCGCAGCGACGACGAGTCTGATGTGCATGCACTACGGACTGTTCGCGGCGATCCTCTCGGCGGGTGCGGGATGGACCATGGTGCGGCGCTGGGGGCACCTGTCGACCTGGAGAGACTGGCCACTGGGGGGCGTGGTCGCACTGCTGATCGCCGGGCCAATGATCTTGCATGTCCACCAAGTGCTCGCAGCGCACCACTTCACGCGAGACAAAGGGCTCGTGGCCATGCTGTCGGTGCAGCCCGGTGACTACACGGCGGCCTTCGGACACAGCCTGATTCCGTGGGGTCGCATGGCCGCCCGGAAGTATTGGTCGATGTCGCCCGGCTGGATCAAGATCGGCCTCGCGGGACTGGGGATCGGGCTGGGGCTGTGGCGACGACGGACCCGGCGGTGGACTCTGTTTCTGACGCTGACCGCCGGGCTGGCCTTCGCGCTCTCACTCGGGATGAATCTCAAATGGGGGGAGTTCTCGATTTGGGAGGCCATGAGTCAATCGATCCCCGGACTCTCGCAGGTCCGCAGTCCAAACCGCTTCGTGGTGTTCGTGCAGATGGTTGCGGTCCTGTTAGCCGTACAGGCACTCCATCTGCTGACCGTGTGGAGCCGACGCCGTGCGAATTGGATCCGCCTTTCCAGCCGCTACTTCGTGGTCTTAGCCGCGGCGTTCGTGGCGTTTGAGACGCTGCCACCGGGGACGACGTTGTGGTCGGTGCCCGATGTCGAGCCTCACCGAGGCTGGATCAATTTCGTTCGACAAGGGACTCCGCCGGGGCGGGCGGTGCTGTGTCTGCCGATGCCGCGTGACTCCTTCGTCTCGGCGTTTGAGCCGACCACGAACTGGATGTACTGGGGCACCTTTCACCGGGTTCCGCTACTGAATGGCTACTCGGGGTTCTTTCCCGAGAGCGAGGTCAAGCTGCGGGGCGAGATGATTGCCCCGGGGGTGACGCCGGAGTTTTTGGACCGGGCCTATGGGATCGGCGTGGAGTTCCTGATCGTTGATCGGAAGGCAAAACCGCTGGTGCCCCCACTGCCGCGTCAGGGGGAGCGGGTGCGGCTCGACATGGTCTGGGCCGACTCCAACGGCGTGGAGCTGTTTCGATTAGTTCCCCGCCGGTGATGCTCCCTCCTCCAGCAACCCGACGCGTGAGTTTTGAAGTTGCGCCAATGTCAGTCGGAATCAGTTGGCGTGGCGGTATTCCTTGAGTCAGGCGGCTTGGAGCTGGCGTTTGAGTTTTCGATTCCTCCGGGGGATTTCAGGCGATCG
>JAYTWO010000173.1:0-4783 GCA_043743415.1 Planctomycetota bacterium | reverse complement strand
GTCGATCACGTCCCCCATCGAGTGCATCACGCTCCCCGAGGCGAGGAACAGTAACGCCTTGAAGTACGCATGCGTGAACAGGTGGAACATCGCGGCCATCACCGCGAACGTGGCGACCTTCGGTCCCGCAGCTGCGGCTCCCAGGGCCATGAACATGAACCCGAGTTGGCTGACCGTCGAGTAGGCCATGACCCGCTTCAGGTCGTACTGCGTCAGCGCGATCAGAGCCGAGATCAGCGCGGTCGTGGCACCGATGGCGGAGACAAACATCTGTACATTGGGGGCATACATGAACAGCGGCGTGCATCGTGCCACCAAGTAGACGCCAGCGGTGACCATCGTCGCTGCGTGGATGAGGGCGCTGACCGGAGTCGGGCCTTCCATCGCATCGGGCAACCAGACATGCAGCGGGAACTGCGCCGACTTGCCCATCGCTCCGATGAACAGCAGCAGACAGATCAGCGGGAGCGTTTCCGGATTGGCGACGTGGATCGCTTTCAACTGGGCGGCATCAAACAGCACGGTCTGGAAGTCGACCGAACCGAAGGTTTTCCAGATCAGGAATACTGCGGTGATCAAACCAAAGTCCCCGATGCGGTTGATGACGAACGCCTTCTTGGCAGCGGCGGCCGCACTCGGCTTCTGGAACCAGAACCCAATCAGCAGGTAGCTGCACAGGCCGACTGCCTCCCAGAACATGAACAGCTGGACGAAGTTTCCGGACAGCACCAGCATGCACATGGAGAACACGAACAGCGACACGGCCGCAAAGAACCGGGCGTAACCCGGATCGCCGTGCATGTAACCACTGGCGAAGATCGCCACGAGCAAGCTCACGCCGGTGACCATGGCCAGCATGATCGCGGAGATCGCATCGGCCCGCAGGTCGAGGCGGACCTGCATCGTGCCGATGTCGAGCCACTCATAACCGGTAGCGACGGCTCCCTTCTGCGGGGAGATGACATGTTTGTCGAGAGGGACGTAGTTCGCTCGCGCCGCCTGGCCGTAAGAATCAAACACCGCCTGCCCGGACTTGGTCAGTCTCTCCTGAAATGTCTCTGGGACAATCGAGACCAGCAGAGCCAGCGAGCAGGCAAACGCCACCGCCAGTGCGGCCACGCACGGCACGTGGCTCCGCTCGCCCAGGAACAGCTTGCCGAACAGCGCGATGAATCCGGCTGCAATCAGCGGGGCACCGGGGATCAGCCACAGAATCAGTTGTGCGTAATCAGACATGGGTGGTGGTCTCCTCGTGGCTGGTGCGGGTCGGTTGCAGAGGAGTCTTGGGGTCCAGGGACAGGCCAGCGGGAGTGAGTATCGGCTGAACTGGGCGGGTATCGAGGACCGCTGGTCCGGAGGTACTGTCGAGACCGACTGGTGAAGGCATGTCGTCCTCACGAAGGGCACTCCACAGGTCCATGTCCAGCGACTTGGTGCGGTGGTACAGCGAGAGGATCAGGGCCAGAGCCAGCCCCGCCTCGCACGCGGCCACGGTGAGGACGAAGATCGTGAAGATCTGTCCCTCGTTGTTGTTGTGGATCTGGCCAAATGTGACCATCGCCAAGCTGACGCCGTGCAGCATCATCTCGGCGGAGAGGATCATCAGGATCAGATTGCGACGTGTCAGAAACCCGATCGCTCCGAGAGCGAACAGGGCGGCTGACACCAGAAGTGTGGGATGGATGGTGCCGTTCATAGCGTCCCCTGCGCCCGACGTGGGGCTAAAGCGATGGCTCCGATGCTGGCGATCAGGAGCAGTGTTCCGGCGATTTCGACTGAGAACAGGAAGTCACTGAACAAGGCCCGACCGAGACCGCGCAGGTCACCGATCTGCTCTTGGCCAGCCGGTCGGCTGAGGCCGTGAATCGGAAGAGCTGCGGGCTCGTTGGGGACATCATCGTCGTCATCATCGACGCCAGCCGGTTTGGGTGGCTTGGCCGCGTCAACGAGAGTGGCCGCAAGCTTGGCAGCGGTGACGGCGTCGGCGGGGGTACCGCGGTCGAGTTTCAGGTTCGCCTGCTGCACGCCCCACGCTTGGAACGTAATCAGCAGCATCCCCAGCAGTGTGAACGCGATGACCGACGCCACAAACGGCTGCCGCGAAGACTGGTCATAGGTCGACGCCCCCGACTGCTGGGCCAGCATCATCACGAACAGGAACGTCACGATGATCGCCCCCGCATACACGATGATCGACGCTGCAGCCAGGAACGGAGCCGATTGCAGCAGGAACAGCCCGCAGACGCAGAGTGTCACCAGGGCGAACCAGAGCGCCCCGTAGACCGGGTTCTTGCTGGTAATCATCAGCACGGCGGCGATCAGACAGAACGTTGAGATCACGACGTACATCGCCCCGGAGATGTCCTTGTCCCCGGCGACCAATTGGAAGCCCAGGGCCAGTGCCCCGAGAGCGGCCAGCCCGCCCAAGGGCCGGATGGCCCGCTTCCCCGGCATCAGCAGCCACACCCCGCACGCGCCCAGCACGAGCGGCAGTAAGAGGGCCCAGTTGTGTTGAATCCAACTCATGGAGAGTTCTCAGTGGTCAGTGGTCTTGGTGAGTCGCGCCATCCAAAGCCCAGGGGTTGCAACCTCTGGGCTCTTCATTCGCTCACTTCTTCTCGTTCTCGATTTTGGTGTTGACATCATCCCAGGACGTTTTCATCTCGGCGGTCCCTTGGATCACACCCGAGCTGACGCTGCGGGCCGAGCGGTCGTCCGTCTTGACGGTGGTCGCCGGGGACAGGGAGGGCAGTCCTTCAAAGTCCGAAGCTGGACCCAGTCGACCGCGATGCGTGCGGACCGGGTCGTGGCCGGAGTCCTTCGTCTGATCAAACACACCGAGCAACTTCTCCTTGTCGAAGATCATCTCTTCGCGGGAGAACCCGGTGAGGTCGTACAGATGCGTCATCTCGATCGCATCCACCGGACACGCCTCTTCGCACATCCCGCAGAAGATGCAGCGGAGTTCGTCGATCACGAACGACGAGGGATACTTGTCGCGGTCTTCCCACGGAGCCTGCGCCCCTTCGATCGTGATGCAGTTGGCTGGACAGGCTGTGGCGCACATCATGCAAGCCACGCATTTGACCCGCCCCTGGACATCGCGGTTCAGGCGATGCACTCCCCGGTAGTGGAGCGGCAGCGTCGGCTTTTCTTCCGGGAACTGTTCGGTGGTCGGCTGGTAATGCGTGACGTGCCGGAGCGTCGTCTTCAGGCCGGTGATGATCGCGGGCAGGAACGTCGCCTCCCAGAAGCCGATCTCCGGCTCTTCGACCCAGGTGATGTCTTTGTTGTCGATTGGCATGTGAAACCTCGTCGCAGAATTCGTAAGTAATCTGCAGTGTCAGTTAGTGAGCGTGAGCGATGGTCCCGTGTTCCTTGGACTTGCTGCGGCGTGGCCCTTGATTGTGGGCGTCCTGGGCCGCCTTCACCCCGATCGCTCCCGCGATCAGGAACAGCAGCACCGAGATCACCGTCAGCCACCACCGCGACCAGCCGAACTGCAACACCGTCATCACAGCCACCACATTGGCCATCGACAGTGGAATCAGCACCTTCCATGCCAAGCCCATCAACTGGTCGAATCGGAACCGGGGGATCGTCCAGCGGATCAGCATGATCACGATGATCACCGCGAACACCTTGCTCATCAGCACCCCCAGCTTGAGCAGCATCGGCAGCAATCCAATCGAACCCGGCTCGGCGATTCCCGGGAAGTGCCAGCCGCCGAAGAACAGGATGGCCGTCAGGAAGCTGATCGTGATGACGTGTGTGTACTCCGCGAGGAAGTACAGAGCGAACTTCATCGAGCTGTATTCGGTGTGGAACCCGCCGACGAGTTCCTGCTCGCACTCCACGAGGTCGAAGGGGAGGCGGTTCGACTCGGCCAAGGCAGCTGTGAAGAAGATCAGGCAGGCGAGTGGCTGGGTCCAGAAGAACCAGCCGGTGATGCCGGCTTCGGCTTGATACATCAGCAGCTTCTCGATGTTCATCGTGCCCGCCATCATGGCCAGGCCGAGGACCGACATGCCGAGCGGGATTTCATAGCTGATGACTTGGGCACTCGCTCGCAGTGCCCCGAGAGCACTGTATTTGTTGTTCGAGGCCCAGCCGCCGAGGATGATCCCGTAGACCGCCAGTGACCCGACCGCGAAGATGAACACGATGCCGATGTCGACGTTCGGCACGATCACGAACCGCACGAAGCTTGGAGCGTTGTCGACCGGGCCGAACGGGACCACGGCGAAGGCTAGCATCGTCGTCAGTGCCGCCACGCAGGGGCCGAGGACAAACAGAACTTTGTCGACGTAGGCGGGGATCACGTCCTCTTTGAGGATGAACTTCATCCCGTCGGCAATCGGCTGGAAGAGGCCCCACGGCCCGACGCGGTTCGGCCCGACGCGGTCCTGCATGAAGGCCGCCAGCTTCCGCTCGACATAGATCAGGTACGACACCGCCCCGAGGATCGCTCCGAGGGCGGCCCCGATCGTGAGTAGCGTCGGCAACTGGGCTGTCACGAACGCGACCAGTCCACCGCTTTGGGCGGTAGTCGGAGCTGCGTCAGCGGCGAGTGTTGTCAGTGTGGGAATCATCGAACTCATGAGGGTGTCCGTTGGTGAACGGGCAGTTCTGGGGGAAGGGAGGCGGCAGAATTCTAACGAATTCTGCTACGCCAGGGCCGGTTCAGCTGGCACAGTTGCTGGTCCCATGACCACGCCGTACTCACCGAGCTTGCCATCACCGAGTGAACCAAACGCTTCCGGGAGCGCTTTCGCGATCTCAG
>JAYTWO010000172.1:0-14027 GCA_043743415.1 Planctomycetota bacterium | reverse complement strand
GAGTCGGAACAGTTCGTCGTCCGGCATCGAACTCCACAGGAAGTAAGACAGTCGGGAAGCGAGTTCCCAATCGTTAACCGTGTCGCGCCGTGGCGAGGGCGAACCCTCTTCCAGATAATAGAAGTTCTTGGAGGTCAGCACGGCGACCATCGCCGACCGGTACGCCGAACGGAAAGTCTCCCCGGCGACGACTTCGCTTTCGATCAACTGGATGTAGCGATCGAGGTCCGCATCGGCCACGGGACGGCGCCAGGCCCGAGTCACGAATCGGCTCAGGCACTCGCGGGCTGCCTGCAGGTCGCCCTCCTGAGCGGGGATTAGCCCTTCGCGTTTCTGCTGATCCGCTGCGGGAAGAATCGGCCCCTCGGTTTCCACCCAATCGACAATCAACAGCGGAAAGATCGACTGCCCCTCGTCGTTGAACAACCGATAGGCGGTCGGTCGATGCGAGCGGCTGACGGTGGTGTTCACGAACGGGAGCTGAGACACACTGGGAGTCTGACCATCTGCCAGCATTCCGGGAGACTCATTCATCACATTGAACTGGCCTTCGGGAAGAAACGCTTCGATCTCAATGATCGTGGGCTTGTCCTCCGGGGCGTCGACATCCAGGCCGACCACTGAACGTTTCAGTGGATGATGCCAGAGCGTGAGGTGCGGCAACCGGCCTTTGATGGACGGCAGGGCGCTGAGCTGAATCCGAATCCGGTACAAGCCCGGCACGCTGGCACTGACGAGGTGCTGCCCATGTCCTGGCCAGAGAGCCCAACGAACCGGCCCGGCCAGCCCCGGGACAGCGTTGGCTTCGCGACGCGACTTCTGCGATGTGGGTGGCTGATCGGGAAAGGCCCGTTCGAGGACCGTCTCAGCCGCTCGGAAGTAACGCTGCACATGCGAGGGCGAGAGCGTCAGCAGCGAGCCGATGCGATCGAAGCCATGCCAGCGCGGATCTTCGTTAAACGCTCCCGGCAGGTTCACATCGAAGTCGACACCGAGCAAGTCGTAGACGGTGTGACCGTACTCCTCGCGACTGAGCCGGTAGTGCGCGACCGGCCCGCGCTGGGCCATCCGCGCGGCTTCTCCTTCCTGAATCCGCGTCGACAGCCAATCGACAGTTGTCCCCAGTTCTTGAGGCTTGGGCTGTGGCTCGTTCTTGGGCGGCATCTCGCCGGAGTTCATGCGGAACACGACTTCGGCCCAGCGCTGCGCCGTCGTTTCGCTCGTGAAGTCGCGAGGCAGCGTATCGAGTCGGAAGTCGCCCTCCTGCTTCTGAGCGTTATGACAGCGCAGGCAATGGGCCTCGAAGAACGGCTGCACCGATTGCTCAAACCCGGCGACCCCATCGGTGGCATTCGCGGCTGTGGACACTGCGAACAGCAGCGCCCACAGTGAGAGTCTCATGACGAACATCGGCCCCCCAGTCGTCATGGGCCATGTTTCGCGAACGTCTTCGAGGGAGTGCATGTCGGTCACCATTTGGCTCCCTTGGGCTTCGCTCCCGCGTTCTTCATCCGGACGCTATAGAGCGATGTTCTCGCCGTGATGAACAGCGTCTGGTAGTCCTCACCGCCGAAGGTGACGTTGGCGGGGCCTTCGGGCACTTCGATCTTTTCCAGCAGCTTGCCGTCGGCGTTGTAGACCGTGACTCCCCCATGCGTCGTGTAGAGGTTGCCCTGCACGTCAACGGTCATGCCGTCGCTGCCATGCTCAATCGTAAAGAGCTTCTTGCCGAGCTTCCCGTCCGGGCTGACTTCGTAACAGGTGATCGTCCCCGGCAACTTGTGGAAGGCCGGGTCGGGATGCTTGGGATGTCCACCGGTGTCGGCGATGTACAGGCGGCTCTCATCGGGCGAGAAGTTGATGCCGTTCGGCATGGCGAGGTCCTTGACGACCGGTTCGACCTGGCCCGTGGCCGGATCGAGCTTGAAGACCCAGTGGCCGGGGATCTCGGCGGGACCGGTCAGCCCCCACGGTGGATCGGTGAACCAGAGCGTGCCATCCGACTTCACAGCCACATCGTTCGGAGAGTTGAAGCGCTTGCCGTCGTACTTGTCCGTCAACACGGTGAGGGTGCCGTCCGCCTCGGTCCGCACGAGGTTGCGAGCGGCATGCTGGCAGGAGATGAGTCGCCCTTCCAGATCGAGGATGTTGCCGTTCGATTGCTCGCTGGGGCGAAATACCGATAGTTCGACTCCTGCTTTCCACTGCATGAGCTTGCTGTTGGGGATGTCGGAGAAGACGAGCATCTGCTTCGCAGGAATCCAGGCTGGACCTTCGGTGAACTTCATGTCACCCGCGAGCTTTTGGACCTTCTCTCCGGTGGCGATCAGTGATGTTTTTTCGTCAGCGCGGGCCGAACTGACAATCACGGACAGCAGCAGAACGAAAGTGGTGAGAATGTGCTTCATCATCGAGAACTCCAGTGGTTAATGGATCGTGGCTTCCGGATCATCGGGGTGAGCCCGCTGATTTCACGGCAGGCGGAACAGGTTCGATCGCTGCTGCTCTTCGATCGTCTTGACTCGCTCCTCCGACGGCATGGTCACGAAGAGCCAGTCGTGGCACTTCACGCGGACGACTCGACCGGGACGATAGCCGTCGAGCAACTCCGTGAACTTCAGGCGGACCTGGATGCCGCTGCTGCCGGGTGGCGGGTTGTCGGTCTCCTTCCACTCGATGACATGGCCGATCTTCTTGTCGCTGCGGTGAAACCAGGTGCGCAGGGACTTCTCCGCCACAGCCACGCCGAAGCCTTTGTCCTGCGTCGCTTTCAACTCGGCATACAGCGAGGGGTCCATGCCGCCGAACAGCGTCAACGTGACGATCCCGCCGCCGTAGTCGTTGTCCTCCACCGAGTCGATCCAACCGGGTAGCCAGCGTTGCTTCTGGTACTTCACATGACGGCGGCGCTGGAGATCGGTCGCAAACTTCCGGCTGTCATCGTCCAGCCACAGCTCAGAGACGGTGAACTCCCGGTCTCGCCAACCGGGCGACCAGCCCAGGTTGAACTGCACGATTTGGTCGGGCGCGATGTCCGCCAGCTTGACCAGAGTGCGGCCCTTCCAGACTGGGGTGAGGTCGTCGATGTCGAAGGTGTAAGGTGTATTGATGCCGTCCTTCGCCATTTGCCCGACGGGGGCGACATTGATTTTGCCCTTCTTGGGATCGATCGAGACCACCTTCCAGCTCTGACCGCGACGCTGATAGAAGCTGAAGTCGTCCTCCAGTGACAGGGCATGATTCTGCTGGATTTCGTACCGCTCCATGTCTTTGGGCAGCGGAGGGATCGTGGCTTCCTCTCCGACGGGTGGCACATGAAAATAACCATGCACGTGAGTTCCGAGCGGGATGTCTTTCAACTCGGCGGGAGCGCCGTTCAACGAGACCATTCCATAGGGCAGCATCGCGAAGTAATGCAGTGGCCCGCTGTGGTAGCGATCGTGCGGCTCATTACCATCCAGCCGTAAACCTCCCCGACGATTGACCGGATCGATGAGCACCAGTTCTCCCGCGAGGTACGTGCCGGTATTCGGTTGCGGAAACTGGCCCGCCTTGGGGACGGGGTGGGCGGCCTCTTGGGCCTCGGCAGCATCCGGGAGCAGACAGCACACAGCGGAACACACGATCAACAGCCAGCAGGAGCGACGCATCACGACAACACCTCCGAGATCGTGCCATTGCTGTCGGCGAATTGCTCCGTGGGAACGTCCATCTTTTGCGCCATCGTCAACAGCAAGTTGCTGAGGTGGGCCTTGCTGTTCACCGGGCTGTGGCAGATCGCATAGTGTTTGCCCGGCGTGTCGAGGTCATACGTGTAGCCTTCCGGCTTCGACAGCGCGTTGTAGTCGATGTGCCGACCGTGCTTGATCCCCAGCCCGCCTCCGCCCGCGAGGATCAGCGGCAGGTTCGCGTTGCCGTGGCTGTGACCGAAGGCCATGCCACTGCCGTAGAGGGCCATCGTCGAATCGAGCAACGGGCCGTCCGCGTCCTGCACTTGGCTCAATCGGTCGAGGAAGTAACTGAACTGCTGGATGTTGAACGTGTCACTGGCCGTCAAGTCCTGCATCAGCTTGGGGTTGGCGTTGTGGTGCGAGAGCGAGTGCCGATCCTGCTTCACACCGATTTCGGGCACGGAAGGACCATGGCCTTCATTGCCAGTACTGAAGGTCGCCACCCGCGTCATGTCGGTCTGGAACGCGAGCACAATGATGTCATACATCGTACGCAGATACTCGCCGAGACGATCGAGGGAGATGTCGCGGTTCAGCTGCGACTCGACTGCCGGGTCCACCTTGGGGCGGGGCGTATCAAGCCACTTGTCGGCTCGCTCGGTGCGGATCTCCACCTCGCGCACGGAAGTCAGATACTGCTCCAGTCGGCCACGATCGTCCTGGCCGAGTTGATCGCCCAGCGACTGCGCCTCACCCAGGATCGCGTCGAGGATGCTGCCTCGTCGCTGCAAGCCCCGCCGCTGCTTGGCGATGCCGCCTTGTGGTTCCGTGAACATGTCCCGAAACACGACACTGGGGTTGCCTTGGGCTGGCAGCCCAATCCCATCGGCGGTACAGGCGAGGGAGTGCCCCTGGTTACTCATCTCGATCGACGAGTAGCGAGTGAGCGGTGCAGTCACCTGCGTCATCAACTGATCGACCGAGATACTGTTCCGCTCTGACTGACCGATCTTGCCGCCGGTGAGCCAGATGCTGCTGCAGTTATGGTGATGCCCCAGTCCATGCGGGTGATGCAGCCCGCTGATCGGCGTGAGGATCGCCCGATGCTTCTCCAGCGGCAGGAGCGACTTCGAAAACGTGTAGTCCGTCCCCGCTTGAGTGATCTGAAAGTCGATCGTATTCACACCGTTGGGCAGATAGATGAACACGCTCCGCTTGGCGCGTGCCTTCGTCTCCGCAGCTGCCAGCGGACGCATGCAATCGAGCAGCGGCAGCGCCATCGAAACCCCAAGCCCACGCAGGAAGTGCCGACGGTTGAGCAGCCATCTCTGTGAGAGGAAGTGAGCCATGTTCAGATTCTCCCGTTCGAGGCGATCCAGAGTTCTGCATGTGATCCGGATCTCGCCATGCAGCCGGATCAACGCTCGTCCAGACGGTGGATTCACTCTGCGGTCGGCTGGCGATCGATGCCGCTAAACCTTCTCGACCCGTACAATGATCTTCGCGAGTGATCCAGTCAACGGGGTGACGACACATCCGCTGGGGTGGTGTGTGCATCAGAAAAGTAGGCAGAGATTCACCACGGAGACACGGAGGCACGGAGCAGAGCAGCGCTCGGATGACTGGCACCACTTTGCCCAAGGACGAGGATGATTTGACAGGATGAACAGGATCCACAGGATGCCCCTCTGCTGTGTCAGCGGCGGAAACCATCCTGTGGATCCTGTTCATCCTGTCCAGTCGAACAACCAGCACGGCTCACGTGCGTTCTCGCACATGTGGAGTCCTCCGTGCCTCTGTGTCTCCGTGGTGAATTTCCGAACGCTGCCTACTTTTGTGATGCACACACTGCGGTACCGTGAGTGCGTCCCCTCGCTACAGCTGAACTCATCGGGCCGCTAGGATGCTTCGTGCCGGACTCCATCCCGCTGAGTCCGCGATCCTGCCCGCCTCCCGAAGACTCCCCCATGCGACAACTTCTTGGCCGACTGCGAACGATTTGCACTCTGGCTGCGTTCTGTGGACTGCTGATCGCCACTGACCGAGCGGAGGCGCAGAAGTGCCTGCACGAGGGCTTCAAGGTCGAGTTGCTTTTTCAGCCGCCGGATGTCGAGCATCCCTCGGTCGTGGCGTGCGATGACGACGGGAACCTCTTCATTGGCGAAGACCCGATGGACATGCGGGGGCCGACGACCAAGGAATTCGACCGGATTCTGCGGGTCGAATTCAACCCCAACGGAACCGTCAAGAAGAAGACCGTGTTCTGTGAGAATCTGGCTGCGGTGTTCGGCATGGTGTGGCACGAGGGGGCGCTGTATGTGATGCACGCGCCGCACTACTCGATGTTCAAGGACGCCGATGGCGATGGCGTGGCCGAGGTCCGCAAAGACCTGGCGGATGGGTTCGGCCCCGCAGCGGGGGTGATGGGCTTCAACGACCATATCGTCACGGGGACACGGCTGGGCCTGGATGGGCTGATTTATGTGTCGGTGGGCGACAAGGGCGTCCCCAAGGCCACCGGCAGTGATGGCAGCACGATCTCTCTCGAAGGCGGCGGCGTGATCCGCATGCGGCCCGATGGCACTCAGTTGGAGGTTTTCTCCAGTGGGACTCGCAATCACCTGGATGTGGCGATGGACTCGCTCGACAACATCTTCACCTATGATAACACTGACGATGGCCTCGGCTGGTGGACCCGCTTCACGCACCATGTCGAGACCGGGTACTACGGGTATCCGTACGACTACCACCCGCATGCGGACCGTCATCTGCCCCGCATCAGTGAACATGGCAGCGGGTCGCCGGTCGGAGCGGCGTGCTATCGCGATGCGTATTGGCCCGCGAAGTATCGCAACGCGGTATTCTACTGCGAGTGGGGCAAGCGCAAGGTTCAGTTGTTCACTCTCACGAAGTCGGGGGCCTCGTTCGAGGCCGAGATGGAGGACTTCCTCGTGCCCGAAGACGGCAGCGAGTTCCGACCACAGGACGTGTGCTTCTCGCCCGATGGCAACAGCATGTTCGTCGCCGACTGGAACTATGGAGGCTGGGTGAATCCCCAGGTCTGCGGGCGGGTCTATCGCGTGACTTACGTCGGCGAGGGAGCCCCCAAGGCGGGCATGATGATGGCCATGGGGGTCGATGGAGCCCGCGTGACTTCGCAGTTGACGGCCCTCAGCAATCAGAGTTACTCAACCCGCGTGCAGGCCCAGCAAGCTCTGGCCCGGGGCGACGAGCGCGCGATCTCCGGGGCCTCGCTGGTGTTGAGTGAGCCACGGACGCCGAAGCGGGCGAAGATCCACGCGATCTGGGCCCAGAATGGTTTGCTGGACAAGCACAAGGAATACAACCCGACCGGCGAATGGGTCATTGCACTCTCGGACAAGGACGCTGATGTCCGTGCCCAAGCAGCCCGAGCGCTCGGGCTGCGATTGGCGACTTCGGTGTGGGCGGAGACCTCGACCACGCGCAACGTCCGCCGCAAGCTGGAGCCGGTGGTGAAGAACGCCGACGCGATCCCCGCTCTCTGCAAAGCACTACAAGATGCGGACGCCAGCGTGGTGTTGCAGGCAGCCGTCGCTCTGGGGCGGATCGGCGATCCGGCGGCTGTGGAGCCACTCCTCGATGCCCTGCGGCAATCCGATGTCTATGCGCGGTTCACGATGGTCCAGTCCCTGCGAGCAATCAATCGTTGGGAGTCCGCGCTCGCGCGGACGTCCTCGAACGACCCGCAAGTCGCGCAGACGGCCGTACTGGCTCTGACTACGGTGTACGACGAAGCGGCGGTGAAGGTCTTGGCCGAAACCGTCCAAAACGCGGTGCTGCCGGAGGTGCAACTCAAGGCTCTCGAAGCCCTCTCCGAAGTCGCCCGTCAAGGCGAACCATACACGAAGGGCTGGTGGGGCACGCAGCCCGCCAAGGGAAAGCCGTCTCGCGAGAAGACACTCGACTGGGCCGGGACACCGACGGTGTTGGCCGCGCTCAAGTCGGCACTCGGGCACCAGTCCCCCGCGATGCGCGTGGCCGCTGCGAAGGCTCAGTTGTTGATCCGCGATCCCGAGGCTCTGACTGCGGCCAGATCAATGGTCCTCAGTGACGCCGACCCCTCCGTGCGGTCGCAGATCATGGACCTGCTGGCGGAGACGAAGGATGCGGACGCGGCCCCGCTGCTGTCGCAGGTGGCACTCGACGGAGCTGCCGACGCGAAGCTGCGAGAGAAAGCCGTGCGAACGTTGCAGGCGATTGGCGGCGAGGCCGCTTCGAAGCTGCACAAGGAACTGCTGACGAAGAGCGACCTCGCACCGGAGATGGCCCTCGCACTCCTCACCGGGGCGGAGACGCTCAAGCTGACGGATGTGGTCGAGCCGGTGGCGGCGTACCTCGCACATGCGGACCTCCACGTGCGGCGACAGGCGGTCGTGTCGCTGGCTGCGATTCAAGGGGCCGACTCCGCAGCCCGGATTCAGCCGCTGCTGAATGATGCGGATGCGGGCGTGCGGAAGGCGGCGCTGACCTCGCTCGCTGCCATTGGTGCGAAGGTCGCGGTCCCCGAGATGCTCAAGCAAATCGACAAGTCCGACGTGCGGAGCGAGGCCATGATTGCCGTGGCCAAGCTGGCCGATCGGCGGGCGTTACTCGCGTACCTTGAAGGGCTGGTCGACAAGAACCCGGATGTGCGAGCGGCTTGTGGTGTGGCGATGAACTCGTTGCGAACGGTCATCGGTGATGACCTGCGCGAGCTGCACAAGCGGAACGAGCTCTCCGAACCGATCCGTGCGGAACTCGGCTCGCTGTTCGCGACCCCAGCTCCCGTTTTGAAGTGGTCATACCTGGGAGCCTGGTCGAAGGAGACCGCCGATCCGGCGTTTGACTTCAAGTCGGCTCCGGACCTCACGATGCCAGTGAAGGTCGGGGAGCGCGAACTGAAGTGGCAACCGGTCGAATCGACTCACCCGCAAGGCATGGTCGACGCCAGCAAGTACGCCGAGACCAGCAGCAACGTTTGGTCGATCGTGCATGCCAGCGTGGAGTCATCTAATGGCGGACCGGTGTCGTGGATGGTCGGCAGCGACGACCAGTCCGTACTCTGGATCAACGGGGAGAAGGTGAGTGAGAATCTGAGCGACGGCGGCTGGAGCGCCGACGAACTCAAGGGGACCATCACTATCCCGCCCGGCAAAAACCAAATCTGGCTCAAGACCGGCAACACCGGCGGCGGCTGGCAATTCAGCCTCTCCATCGGCGGCCCCGACCCGGCGTTTGCCTTTCTGTACGAGAACGTACCGCCCCAGTTGAACCTGACCGCCTTCCGCAATCATGTGATGAACAACGTCGGGAATGCGGAGAAGGGGGCCGAACTGTTCTTTGCCAAGGACGGGGTCGGCTGCGTGAAGTGTCACTCGGTCGGCGATCGCGGCGAGGCCAAGATCGGTCCGAACCTGCTGGGCGTCGGAGCCAAGTACGCTCGCGAGGAACTGATTCGGTCGGTCTTGGAACCCTCGAACCGCATCGTCTCGGGGTACGAGCTGACGATCGTCGTGACCACATCGGGCCAAGTCGTGCAAGGCATCCTCAAGAGTGAGACCGATGCCGGGGTGGAACTCACGCAAGTCGACGGAACCGTGGTGATGGTCCCCAAAGCCGAGATCGACGACCAACAGCGCAGCGCGCTCTCCGCCATGCCGAATGGACTGGAGAAGGGGATGACCCTGGCCGATTTCGCCGACATCGAAGCCTACCTCGAAAGCCAGAAGCAGGCGTTGCCTGCTGCGGTGCCAGTCCAGTGAGAGAGGATGACGGGGGGCGAACCGTGAGTGCGTCCGGATGGTCGGCGATTTCGGAGAAATCGCCGACCACGGAGTCGCCCGTCTGGCCAAGTTCGCGACTGTGAATTGCCGACGAACTCTTTACCTACTCCGTCCACCCGGAAGTCGACGGCACGAACAATGCCAGCGAACGACAACTGCGACAGCTTGCTCAAGCCCGCGTCACCGGCCAAACAGTTACAACCGTTTCTGGAGCCAGACGACGGACAACTATATTCATCGTTCCGGATTCTCTGCGACCGCACTTGCCTCAGCTGACATTAAAGACAGTACAGACCGAATTAGAACGTTACAAGAGACCGACCAAAGCGTCTTCCGCCGCCTCGATTAGACATTAAGACTTCCGGCCCTGACCCTGCCCGAATCGATCCGCATCCCGCTCGACCTGCTGCTCCCCCTCCACCAACCCGGCTAACCCACCCGCGACCCATCCGCTCGCCAACGCTCGCCAACGCTCGCCAACGCTGCCAAAACCATTGCCCGCTTCACGCTGCGCACATTGGACGGATTTCTTGAGAGTCACCATCCCGCTTATGCTACAGCAGAATTCTGACGAATTCTGCTACAGAGCCGAGGTCAGCCAATTCGCCATATTGTAGTAAATCACGACCCCCAGCATGTCGCTCAAGGACGCGATCAGCGGGTTGGACATCAGGGCGGGGTCGACGCCGACGCGGTTGAGGCTCAGCGGCAGCATGGCCCCGAAGAAGGTGCCGAAGGCCACGACGAAGAACACCGTCAGTCCCACGGTCGTCGCGTGCTCGGTGCGGCTCACCAGCATCCAGGCCATCGCGAAGGCGATCGTGGCCAGCGTGAACCCGAGCAACACGCCGATCCGCACCTCGCGGCCTGCGATGCGGCGGGCCTGGCCTTTGGTTTCGTTTTGCGAGATCGCCCGCACGACGAGGGTGGCTGACTGTGAACCAGCGTTGCCGCCACTGGCCAGAACCAGCGGCAGGAACAACACCATCCAGGTCGCATCACCCGGCTCGAAGAAGTTCAACACGTGAGCGGTCGCGGACGAGGCACCGAGCAGAATCACGAGCCAGATCCCGCGCTTCCAGGCCAGCGTCAGGATCGGCGTGTCGAGATAGCCGTCTTCGAGCGGGGCCACAGCGGCCTGTCGATAGGCATCCTGCTCGGCCTCTTCGTTCTGCACCTCGGCGGCATCGTCATAAGTGATGATGCCGACCAGCTTGTCGTCCTTGTCGACGACTGGCATGGCGATGAAGCCGTGGCGGATGAGCTCGTGGGCAGCGAACTCGCGATCATCGTCGACATGCAGCGAGGTGACTTCCCGCAGCATGATGTCGGCCAGCCGGGTGTTCGGCTTGGCCATAATCAGCTTGCGGAGCGACAAGAACCCGAGCAGGTGCCGCTGGTCGTCGACGATATAGACGTAATAGATCGTCTCGCGGCTGGGAGCCTGCGACCGGATGCGTTCGAGGGCCTCGGCGACGGTGATGTCGGCGGGGAGCGAGGCGTAGTCGGTGGTCAGCAGCGACCCGGCACTCTTCTCCGGATACTCCAACAGCTTGAGAATATCGACCCGCTCCGCATGCGCGATGAGCGGCATCAGCTTCTCGACCAGCTCCGGCTCCATCTCGCTGATCAAGTCGACGCGGTCGTCGTGGGCCATCTCCTCAATGATGCGGGAGAGGGCCTGATGCGGGATGGTTTTGACCAGCTCGACCTGAAAATCGAGCGGGAAGTATTCGAAGATTTCCGCCTGTTTGACCGGGGAGGCATGAGACAGTACCTCCCACGTCTGGGCTGCATCGACCCCTTCGAGCACCTCAGCCACCACTCCGGGGTACAGCTCGCTACAAAACACCCCCACTCCGGCGTCGTCATGCTCAGCGAGCATCTCGCGCAAGTCAGGCAGCAGCAGTGTGTTGAAGACGGAAGGCATGCGGGGCACCTGCATCGGAGCCCCCCTTGCATCCGCGCAAATGGGGCCGAACCGGCAATCCGGGAAGGCGGCATGTTACCGACCTAAACGCGATTCGTCCCCGCAGTGGAGACGGAAAGTTCGAGGGAGCGGACAGCGGTCAGCCAGCAGCCAGCAGCCAGTGGGACCACTCGCAGTGCGTCTGGCTGATCGCGGACGGCAAAGTGTGTGCATTACGAAAGTCGGTAGGCACTCCGTTTTCTTCAGTCTGCGACTGGTATTTTCACTCGTGAACCACCGTGTGAGCGCCCCCGGCTGGCCGGTGTGTGACACTACGGCGAAACGAAATTCCAAGAAGATACTCACACAAAGGCACGAAGGCACAACGTGGGGATCAAACGGCATCATCCGGTCATCGATGGACTTCGCTTTGTGCCTTCGTGCCTTTGTGTGAAACATTCCTTTCAGCGTTTAAAGTGACAAACTGGTCAGCCGCGTATGGGTTGAGGCCATTGAGGCGATGAGACGAGCAGATGGCTAACCGCTGACGGCTGATCGCTGACGGCCAACCGCAAGTATGGTACATTGAGTCCTCGGCCGGGCGGGGGAGTCATCCGCGTGGGCATTCGTGGGGGTGCGCGTTCGCACAACGGTTTGAGTGGAGTCAGTCCATGCCGGTCAAAGTCCGCTGCGGCGGTTGCGAAAAGGTCTTGAACGTTCCCGACAAGGTGCGGGGCAAGACCATTGCCTGTCCCGAGTGCAGCGAGAAGATCAAGGTTCCCGCCGGGGATGATGCCCCTGCCGCGAAGCCAGCGGCCAAGCCCAAGGCCAAGCCCTCCAAGAAGGACGGAGAGTTCTTGGGCGGCCTCGATGACTACGGGATCGAGGACCAGGAAGACCAGATTTGCCCGTTCTGCGCCAAGCCCATCGAAGAAGAAGACGAGATTTGCCCCAGCTGTGGCAAGGATCTGGCGACGGGGGTGATGGACAAGACTCAGAAGAAGAAGCGGTCGAAGGAGGGGAAATCGACCGCCTCGTTCTACAAGAACGTGATCCGGGAATCCTGGGAGTTCATGCTGGAGTTCAAGGGTCTGGCCCTGCGCACGGGCGGGATCATGACGTTCTTTACGGTGTTGTACATGGCCAGTTTCTTCATGGTGCTGTACTGTGAAAAACTGCCGCCGAAGTACTTCTGGGTGGCGATGACGACTCTCATGGCGGTCGGGTCGCCGGGGTGGGTCTGGTTTCTGACCCGCACGCTGGTGGCCCACGATCTGTATGGAGACAAACTCGATGCGGACCGCATTCACTATGACTTCTTCACCAACGTGGCACTGGGGCTGGCGGCCTTTCTGTGGCCGTGCGTGGTCAATTTACCCTGGCTGCTCCCGACGGTCGCGACGGTTTATGTCTACGCAGCCGCTGATTTAGAGGAGCAATATCCCACGCCGCCCGAGGTGCAGGTCGACCCCAAAGTGGCTGCAATGCCTCTGCCAGCGGGCCAAGTCGAGGAGGTCAAACCATCCCGGCCATCGGTCTTCTCGATGGTCTCCACGCCGGTCTATTTCGGCATCGGGTTGGGGATCATGTTCCTGCCCTCGATCGCATTCCCGATCGCCACGGTCCACATGGTCGCCAAGCATCAGCACAAGGCTTGGATCGGCTGGGATCTGATCAAGCTGATCTTCACGAACATCGGTCCCATCTGCGTGTATCACGCCAGTAGTTTTGTGATCGTCTCGGTCTTCGGTGGGATCGCGTTTGCCATCGCGCACTTCGGGGGGACACTACACTTCTTTAACAACGAGACCGTGTTGGGCTGGACATCCTCCGCAGTCACCTGGGTCTGGGGACTGATCGACAGTCAGAAACTGACGGAGGGATCGTTCATGTTCGTGTTAATGCAGATGCCGCTGATGTTCCTGCTCGTGGCTCTGTTCGTGGCCCCGTTCATGATCGCCATGGGGTTCCCGCTGTTGTTCCAGATGAAGATCAACGCCCTGATTGCGAAGCACTTTGCACACTCGCTGGACTTGGATCAGCGGATTTTCCCGTTTACGAAAGCGGGGTTCTGGGTGCGGTTCCTAGCGTTCTGGGTCGATATTCTCATGTTCCCGCTGGCCCCGTTGCTGGTCACGCGTGACAAGCGATTCGTGATGGGGGGATTCGGGCTGTACGGGCTCATCATTCTCGTGTGCGTCTATGTGTTTGGGATGCAAACGATGCCCATTGATCTCCTGTATGGGCTGGTTCCGGTGGCCTTGATTTACATGCACTGGATGTATTTCGCCGTGTCGCACTCAGGCACGATCCGGGCGACTCTCGGTATGGAAGCCTTTGGGCTGATCGCCATGCCGGACATCCCGAACCCCAAGCAGAAGGACTTGGACAAGGTGTTGACGCTGGGCCAGGCCAGCCTGCGCTGGGTGTGCGTCATGTTCTGTTCCAA
This sequence comes from Planctomycetota bacterium, assembly GCA_043743415.1. Lineage (GTDB taxonomy): Bacteria > Planctomycetota > Planctomycetia > Planctomycetales > Planctomycetaceae > TH-plancto1. Next base: position 194 of record JAYTWO010000172.1, on the reverse strand, counting down.
TGTCCTGGCTGGACTCGGGTTCCTGGTGTGTGCGTTCCATCCGGAGAAAAAGGCCCTGCACGATCTGGCGAGCAAGACAAAGGTTGTCTTCGAAGGGGACAAGTAGCCCCCGCACCTGCTCCAGGGGCGGGAGTGTCGCCTTTCGCTCCTCGAAAGGACGTTCTTTCGAGGTGCGAAAGACGACACTCGCTGAT
>JAYTWO010000171.1:0-13543 GCA_043743415.1 Planctomycetota bacterium | reverse complement strand
AAATCAGCACCGTCATGAAACGCCGCAGCTGCGCCTGGAACGATGCGTTCCTGCTCGAAACAGTGCTGGGGATCACGGAATAGTACGCGCTGGCCCTGTTCCTGCGTCACCCAGACATTCAAAGCGATGTCTGGGCCACCCTGCCGCCCTGCAAGGCACTCCACTCATGCAATCACCTCATGCACCACATTCCCAAACACATCGGTTAATCGCATGTCGCGGCCTCCGAAGCGGTAGGTTAATTGAGTGTGCTCGATGCCGAGCAGGTGTAAGATGGTGGCGTGCAGGTCGTGCATCTCTAGTTTATTTTCGATGGCGTGATAGCCGAATTCATCGGTCGCGCCGAAGGCCATGCCGCCCTTGACGCCGCCGCCCGCCATCCAGATCGTGAACCCGAAGGGGTTGTGGTCGCGGCCATTCGAGCCTTGGGCGAAGGGGGTGCGTCCGAACTCGCCCGCCCACAGCACGAGCGTCTCGTCGAGCAGACCCCGCGATCTCAGATCGGTGAGCAGGGCGGCGATCGGCTGGTCGACCGAGCGGGCGTTCTTCTCGTGGCCGTCCTTGAGGTCGCTGTGCTGGTCCCAGCGGTCGCCGTTGCCACCCGGCGTGGTGACCTGTACGAATCGCACGCCGCGTTCGACCAGCCGTCGGGCGAGCAGGCAGCTCTGACCGAACGCCTTGGTCCCCGGCCAGTCGTGATTCAGGCCGTACAGCTCCTGCGTGGCTTTGGTCTCCTGGCTCAGGTCGGCCAGTTCCGGGGCAGCGGACTGCATGCGGAAGGCGAGTTCGTAATTCGTGATGGCCGACTCCAGCGCGTCCTGCTTTCCGGTGCGGGCCAGCAGCGAGCGGTCGAGCGTCTCCATCAATTGCAGCTTGCGGCGCTGCGAGGCCGGGGTCGCGTCGGCCCGATCGACGTTGGCGACCGGGGTTCCCTCGCGGCGGAAGATCGACCCCTGATAGGTCGCGGGGAGGAACCCGTTCGAGAAGCAGTCGAGCCCGCCGGGTGGGATCAACCCCGCATTGACGACCACGAATCCCGGCAGGTTCTGGTTCTCGCTCCCCAGCCCATACGTGACCCACGCCCCCATGCTCGGTCGTCCCTGCAAACCGTGTCCGGTGTGCAGAAAGTAGTTCGCATTGGTGTGCTCCGAAAACTCTGAGGTCATCGACCGAATCACGCACAGCTCATCCGCACACGATGCCCGCAGCTTCGGAAACAGATCGCTGATCGGCAGGCCACTCTGGCCGCTGTTCTGAAACTTCCACAGCGACCCGAGCGACGCCCCGACGTTGTCGAACTGCGTCGGCTGGACCTTCATCTTGAACGGATTGCCGTTCTCTTTGGTGAGCAGCGGCTTGGGATCGAAGGTGTCGACCTGCGACGGGCCGCCATCCATGTAGAGGAAGATGACGTTCTTGGCCCGTGGCTGGAGTGCTGGGGCTGTGGTGGCCGGGGCGGCGAGGGCTTGACCTGCCCCGGTCATCAGACCCGCCAGCGCGATTGACCCGAACCCATTGGCTGTCTGCGCCAACCAGCTGCGCCGACTCGACGGTGCGGGGAGGAACGACGAGCAACTGCCGAAGCGGGTGAGCGAAGCGGACATGGGCGGTGCCTCGAATGGGGAGCGAACGCACTCCACCTTACGGGGACGAGAGGTCGACCTCAAGGGCTGCGATTGTGGCACGAGGGCACCGCAGTGTTTCACACGGGGTGAGCTGTCAGCCATCCGCGTTCAGCTTTCAGCCAGAAAGAGGCAGCCCAGATTGAAACAGTGCGTTGCCGTGTTGAGTCACGACGCTTCGCATCGTGACTTACGACGCGGAGCGTCGTACCACAATGGGGCTGACTGGCTGTGAGGGCGATGATCGATCACGATGCGGGAGAAGTTCTGAGTGGTCAGTTCTCAGTTCTCAGTCCGAAGAACCCACCGGTTGCCACCGGTGGGCTTAGGCCCAACCATCAACCATCCCCTGAACATCGCTGATCGTCTACGCGACTCGGCCCGAAAGTGGCCGTGGCGGCGGGCGGTCGTTTGTCCGGTGGGCCGCGACCGCGCGGGGCGGGCGACGTATGCGCAGTGGACATTTCATCAGCTCGATCAAGAGAGCGACCGATTGGCACGCGGGCTGCGCGAGATCGGCGTGCAGCCGGGTTGTCGGATGGTGCTGATGGTCCGGCCCTCGCTGGAGTTCATCGCTCTCACGTTCGCTCTGTTCAAGGCTGGGGCGGTGATCGTGTTGATCGACCCCGGTATGGGGCGGACGAACATCTTCAAGTGTCTCGAAGAGGTTGACCCGGAGGGGTTCGTGGCAGTCCCGGCGGTACATTGGATTCGCACGCTGTCGCGGAGGTTTCCGAATGCGAAGCTCAACGTGCGCGTCGGCGGAAGTTGGGCACCGGGGTGCATCGCGACGTATCGGTCGTTGCGTGGGATAGGCTTCCAGCCTGTCACCTCTCCACCAAACCGACAGGCTGGAAGCCTATCCCACGAAGAGTTCCCCATCACCCGCACTCAGCCCACCGATCCCGCAGCTGTGATCTTCACCAGCGGCAGCACCGGCCCGCCGAAGGGAGTGCTGTACGAACACGGGATGTTCAACGCCCAGGTCGACATGCTCCAGCAGTTTTACGGCATCGAGCCGGGTGAAGTCGACCTGCCGGGGTTCCCATTATTTGCGCTGTTCAATGCGGCGATGGGAGTGACGACGGTCATCCCGGACATGGACCCGACGAAGCCCGCGCAGGTCGACCCACTGAAGATCATCGAGGCGATTCGCGACAACGGAGTGACACAGGCGTTCGGGTCGCCGGCGTTATGGAACCGAGTCGGGTCATACTGCGTGGAGCATGGCGTTGAGTTGCCGTCGTTGCGGCGGGCGCTGTCGGCGGGCGGGCCAGTGCCGATCCGCGTGCTGGAGATGATGACGCAGGTGCTGACGGGGAGTGGGCATGTCACAAGGGACGATTCACCACGGAGGCACGGAGGCACGGAGAAGGAAGAGCCGTCAGCAGTCAGTCATCAGCCATCAGCCAGAAGTGATCGTCAAGATTGCTTTGCCCCAGTGAGCGACGCGGTTCCCTCTTCCTCCGTGCCTCCGTGCCTCCGTGGTGAATCAATACTTGCTGACCTGCACACCCCCTACGGAGCGACGGAAAGCCTGCCGGTCGCGTCGATCGGTGCCCGCGAGGTCCTCACTCGCACGGCTGCGAAGACTCGCCAGGGAGCGGGCACCTGCGTCGGACGGGCCTTCCCCGGTGTCGACCTCCGCATCATTCCGATCACTGAAGGACCGATTGCCTCCATCGACCAGACCCGCTCTCTTCCGCCTGGCGAGATCGGCGAGATTATCGTTCGCAGCCCGGCAGTCACGCGCGAATACTTTCGTCGTCCCGATCCAACCGCAGCGGCCAAGATCGCGGATGGGGAGACGTTCTGGCACCGGATCGGGGATGTGGGGTTTCTTGATGACGAGGAGCTGCTTTGGTTCTGCGGTCGCAAGGCGCACATCGTCTACACCAAAGATGGGCCAATGTACTCGGTCTGTTGCGAGGCGATCTTTGAGACAGGTCCACTCGTGTTTCGAGCTGCACTCGTTGGGATCGGCGAGCGCGAACAGCAAGAGCCGGTGATCGTCATCGAACCGATCTTCCCGAGCGATCAAGGTCAGATGCCTGACTATATGCTCCAGGAAGTGAAGCCGATCATCGAACAACACGCCCGATCCCGCGCCCGCAGTTCACCACTCACCGAGACCATCGACAAGTTCCTGGTCATTCAGTCCATGCCGGTCGACACCCGCCACAATGTCAAGATCAACCGCGAGGCCCTCGCCGTCTGGGCCAAGGAGCAGCTGAAGCGATGAGTTGCAGCCGCCCATTGTCCCGCCGGGGAGTCCCGAGAATAGCCCACCGATTTATCGGTGGATTGAGATCCGTCTCTTGGATGCAGCCCCGAGAGGGGCGACAGAAAACGGCGAGATTGCGAGTGGTGTCGTCTGATAATCTCAACGCCATGCATGCGATTCTGTCGTCCCTGACGGGACTTATTAGTTCGGGTGCTCAAGTTCCCACCGTTGAAACGGTGGGCTATTGTCGGGTGTCCCTGGCGGGACAAAGACCGGGCGACCCCGAGATGAGGCCCCCCCCATGCTGACTCCCGATCAACTCACGCGGCTCTCCGGTCTGGAACTCCAAGCCCGGGCCATCGTTGAAGGTGCCCTCTCCGGCCAGCATCGCAGCCCCGCGCGTGGGGTCTCGGTCGAGTTCGCCGAACACCGGCAGTATGCCCCCGGCGATGACCTGCGGCATGTCGACTGGAAGGTCTTTGGGCGGCGCGACCGGTTTTATGTGCGGCAGTACGAGATGGAGTCGGACCTCGTGTGTCATCTGCTGGTCGACACGACCGAGTCGATGTCCTACCGCTCGCAGCAGAGCGTTGTCTCGAAGCTCGACTACGCCCGCTGGCTGGTGGCTGCGACGGGATTTGTGGTCACGCAGCAGCAGGACTTGATCAGTCTGTCGACGATCGACCAGGCGATCAAGATGCGAGTCCCGCCCGGGGGACGGATGGCGCACTGGCACAACGTGGTCGAGGAACTTAAGAAGCTGGAGGTGGCACCGCCAACTGGAGTCGTGGCAGCGACCCCCTTCGAGACCTCCCTGGGTCAGTTCACCGAAGTGACGAAACGCCGGTCGGTGGTGGTGGTCATCAGCGACTGCCTGCGGCCTCTGGAGGAGATCATCGCGGGGCTGCGAGCCCTGCGATCGCGCAAGCATGACGTGCTGCTGCTCCACCTGCTTGATCCGGCGGAACTGGAGTTCCCCTTCGAGGGGCCGGTCCTGTTTCAGGGACTGGAATCCAGTGGCGAACAACTCGTCGAGGCCCGGAGTCTTCAGCTGGCCTATCAAGCCGAGGCGAAGACGTTCTGCGACGCACTGGAAATCGGGAGCCGCGATCTGAACGCGGACTATTCGCGAGTATTAACGAATGAGCCAGTCGACCTGGCGCTGCGGCGATGTTTATTGGAGCGGGCTCGCACGCGCTCGATCTAAGAACGCGGAAAGCCCAGGGGTTGCAACCCCTGGGCTTTATCATCACAGATCCACTCACTCGCCGGTCAGGCCCTTATTCAGACGCACCAGCGCTTCACTCTCGATCTGACGCACACGCTCACGGGTCAAGCCCAGAATCTCGCCGATCTCTTTCAGCGTGCGGGGCTGACCATCCTCCAGCCCGAATCGCATCTTGAGGATGGTCGCCTCGCGCGGATCCATCGTCTCCAGCATGCGATTGACGTGCTTGAGGTTGTCCGTCTCAAGCAGTTCCTCCTCGGGACCAGGATGGCGATCGTCGGCGACGACATCGCTCATGTTCCAGTTGGAATCGGGGTCTTCGGTCTGCGGGGTCGAGTTGTAGAGCTGGATCGCCTTCTTGACGATCTTGAGCTTGCGGGCGGGGAGTTCGAGGAACTTGGCGACCTCTTCCACGCTGGGCGTGCGGCCCAGTTCGTCGGCCATCTTGGCATTGGCCCGCCGCCACTTCGTCAGCACCTCGACCATGTAGGCGGGGATGCGAATCGTCTTGCCGGTGTTGATGATCGAACGCTTGATTGACTGCTTGATCCAGTAGCTGGCGTAGGTCGAGAAGCGGATATCCCGCTCGGGGTCGAATCCCTCGACAGCCCGCAAAAGGCCGAGGTTCCCCTCTTCGATTAAGTCTTGCAGTGGCAGCCCCTTCCCCGTGTAGCCGCGAGCGATGTTGACGACCAGCCGCAAGTTGGCCCGCACCATGTGATCGCGTGCGGACGAGTCCCCCGTGGCGATCCGGCGGGCGAGAGTCTTCTCCATGTCGGCGTTGAGCAGCGGCGTCTCGTTGATCTCCTTCAGATACGTTTCCAGTGGGTTTTGCACAGCACCAGTCGTTCGCTTGCGAACAGTTTTTTGCATGATGGAAATTCGGATGAGTCAGGTTGCGGAGGAAACTGCACACGACGGGTGAGGAATCGTCCCTGCCTCGGTGTCGCATCCCTGCTGTTCCACTCCCAAGAGATCGTCATCATGGACGGTGGCATCGAGAAGGAAAGGCTGGCAAAGGGCGATCTCCACGAAAACCCTGAGCAATGCGGTGCTTGTCCCGATTCGTCGGGGCGTTCCGCATCTGCCGAATCTGCCGATCGGGGGTGAATCGGCCACATGAGACGGGCAGGAGCCGTCCGCTTTCGGCAGTCAGCCAGAAGACACATCGGGCGACAGCACCCCGTCCGGAAATGAGGTTGCCTTTCTGGCTGGCCGCTGAATGCTGACGGCTGACGGCTTCCCCCCTTGCTTTCCCCTCGCCAGCCGATACCCTGCAAGGAGACTCCTCCTTCCGGCTGTGCTCCCCCCATGTACGACCACCTCACCCTGATCAGCGGTCGCGCCCACCCCCAGCTCAGCCAGGAGATCGCTGAATATCTAGCGGTGCCTTTGGCTGCAGTGGAGTTGAGCGACTTCCCGGACGGGGAGACGAGCGTCAAGCTGAATCACAACGTGCGGGGCCGGGATGTGTTTTTGATTCAGCCGACGGGGCCGGCGGTCAATCAGAATCTGATGGAGCTCCTGATTCTGATTGATACCTGCAAACGGGCCAGTGCCGAACGCATCACGGTCGTACTCCCGTACTTCGGCTATGCCCGCCAGGACCGCAAGGACAGCGGCCGCGTCCCGATCACCGCCAAGCTCGTGGCCAACCTGATCACCACAGCCGGGGCCGACCGGGTGCTGACGGTCGATCTACATGCGGCTCAGATTCAGGGGTTCTTCGACCTGCCGGTGGACCATCTGTACGGCGCTCGAATTCTGGATGACTACTTCCGATCATTGAAGATTCCGCCCGAGGAGTCCGTCATCATCAGCCCGGACGAGGGGAGTATCAAGCGGGCCATGCAGCACGTTGAGAACCTCGGCGGCTCGCTGGCCATCATCGACAAACGCCGCAGCAGCGCCACCGAAACCCGCCAGGCCAACCTCATCGGCGGCGATATCGAGGGCAAGATCGCCTTCCTGTTCGACGATATGATTTCCACTGCCGGTTCCATCTGTGGAGCCGCCCGGATCGCCAAGGAGTTTGGTGCTCGGAAGATCTACATCGGGGCCACACACGGCGTCTTCTGCGGGGATGCTGCGAAGAACCTGGCGAGCGTCGATGTCACCGAAATCGTCGTCACCGACTCACTCCCGCTAAGGCTCGATCCCGTCCCGGCCAACCTGCGACAAGTCTCGATCGCCCCCATGCTCGGCGAAGCCATCCGCCGCATTCACCGCAACGAATCGGTCAGCGTCCTGTTCCGCAATGGGCACAAGCATGCCGACTGACCCCGTGGGTGTCTTGTGATGCCGGTGTGGTCGACGGTTGATATGGGTTAGACTACTCGTGGTCGAATGAGCCCGTGAGGGACACTCATTCGAACCGTCCCCATCGGAGTGCTGACGATGCCCGTACACGACTGGACCCGAGCCGATGCGGGAACTTTTTATGCGTTCCACACCGCTTGGATTACGCATCTCAGCGAAACTCTGAATGGAGGTTTTTTGCCTCCGGGGTATTACGCACTTCCAGAGCAGCATGCCGGGCGGCGAATCGCCGATGTGCTGACTTTGCACTCGCCGATTGACGGACCAGCAGAACTGTCATCCGACTCACCGATCGATGAGGGTGGATTCGCGGTGGCTGTAGCGGATGCTCCGCCGAAGACACAACTGCGGCTGACAGCTTCGACAGCAAGTCGTATGCTGCGACGAACGCTCGCCATTCGGCATGTCAGCGGTCATCGGGTGATCGCGCTGATGGAAGTCATCTCGCCCGCCAACAAGGATCGGTCGGCGCATGTCGCAGAGTTTGTGGACAAAGTTGAGGCGGCATTGTTACAGGACGTGCATGTGCTGGTGGTTGACCTGTTTCCGCCCGGTCGACATGATCCGCGCGGCATGCACGGCGCGATTTGGGAACGCTTCGATGACGAGCCATATGTCACTCCGCAGGACCAGCCCCTGGCACTGGCGTCATTCACCGCTGGCATTCAACCGGTGGCATATGTCGAACATCTGGCAGTCGGGGGGGAGCTCATCGACATGCCGTTGTTTCTGAATCCAGACCGGTACATCAACGTCCCGCTGGAGCCGACGTATCAGGCGGCCTTTCGTGGCTTGCCTGCGTTCTTGCGGGATGGCCTCAACGCACCGCATTGATCGAATGGTTACGGACCACGATTACGTCCCGAGGTGTTCCTTCACCATCGCCTCCGCCCACTGAGCATCATCGGCGAGCAGCTTCGGCTTGGGTGTTCCCCGGTAGATGCGGTGCCGATAGGCGGCGTGGTCATAGACGGAGTGCAACACTGCTTGCAGATCGAGCCGCGCATCGGGATCGGGCACCCGCAGCGGAATTGCCAGTGGTGGCAGCGGGTCGCGCAACCGGATCGGCCAGATTCCGGCGCGGGTGCGTTCGCTCGCCCGCTTCACCAGGAAGTAGTAGTCGCACAAGGGCAGTTCGTTGATCGGCATTCTTGGCCCGCCCCGCAGCAGGTCGATTTCGATGAAGTTCACGTCACTCAGCAGGTACTGGCGGCGCTTGGCCACGTAGGCATCCCGGTCGTAGCCCGCGTTCTTGTTCGAGGGGCTCAACAGCTCCAGGACCGTGACGAGGTACTCATTCTCGGTGTCACGGATCTCGATGAACGACTCGTGGACAACATCCAGACATTCGGGAAGAACGGTATAGACCGGAGCCTCTAATACGGCGGTGGAGGTTGCGGTGGCGTCTCGCCCGGTCCGTACAATCGCGAGGTCAAGCCGACCCAAGAACCGGGCCACCGGCTCCGGCGGCTGATGGATGTAGACGTGTTCTTCGAGGGCGACGTAGTAGCGCGGCGCGATTGCTTGGGCGATGGCATCGCGCATGCCTGTCAGAAAAGCCTGATGAAAGTCATGCCACAATGCATCCTGTTCGAGCCAGGGGTTCATTCCGGGAAACGGGGAAGGCATGGTTCGATTCCCTGGAGAAGATCAACGCTTGGAACACCACGACTTCCAGTCTATGGGTTCGTGAGTGGCCCCACAAGAAGTCTGTGTCCACCGGCTGCATGGCGGACTCGTTTGTCATTCTGCGTGAATCTTCCGCACTCATCAGCCCGTGAGGGCCATGTCTGAGCTGTCTCGGGAACGGCTGGCCCACTCACTCGAACTTCATCAGCCCAAACGTCTGAGGGGTGGGCGTCTCGGTGAGCGGGTGGTTCCAGCCTTGGAGGCCGACGTTCGGGATCACGCGGGTCATTCCGGTGGCCCAGAAGGTGCCGGGGGTGGGCGGGGTGGGGACGAGTTCTTCCCAAGGGATCGCGGTTTCGAAACGCCACACCTGATTGTCGCCATAGGCGGCCACGTACCACTTCGGGTTCCAACCGGTCGCGTCCCAGCACGCCTCACTGGTCCACCCGCGCTGATCGACATCGAACCGGTAGAACGTGTTGTAATCGCGGTCGGTGTCGAATTGAAAACTCAATCGGTCGTGCAGAGCCAGATCGGCGTCGTGTGTGCGACCGGTCAATTGCGGACCAGCGGGGGATTGTCTCTCAGTACGCGGCAAACTCCCCGCCATGTACAGAAATCGGTCATCGTAGAGCAGCATCACCAACGCCCGGGGGCCGACGATTTGCAGGCCGGTCTGCTTGTTCCCGAGCTCCTTCGACCCCACGAAACCCTCGTCAGCATTCTCGGGTGGCTGATCGCTCAGCAGCACCTCCGCCGCTCCCTCCCAGCAGGCATCCGTGAGTTTCCCATCCAATCGCGGAGCGAGGCCCGTCTTGCGGCAGAGTAGGATCGGGCGCGGCGAGCGGACTTGGGGGCGCAACAGCCACGACTCGCCTTGAGCGATCTGATTCCAGGGATCTTTCGAGTCGAGTTTGAGCAACTGATCGACCAGGCGGTCAGCGTCGGAGTGCCGCGAGCTGCGCCGCATGAGAGCGGCGATCGACATCTGCACATCGGGTTCTTTGAAGAATCCGGGGGCGGTCTGCTCGACCAGACCGGAGATCTTCGTGGCCTGCGTCCGCCACTGCTCGGCCTGCATCGTGACGAGGTCGGCTCCTTCCGTGTCGTCCGCGAGAATGGCCCCCAGCCCCTTCGGCTTGACCCGCACGGGTGAGTCGGTGGCCTCGAACGGAGTGGCCGCGGGCGAGATCTCGGGAGCGGCCAATGTGCCGGGAAGTTTCTGGTTGTTCTGCAGTTGAGTTTCGAACTGAGCCTGCTGGATCGCGGGGTCGATCTGGTACTCGGTCTTCTTGGAAATGCGAGTCCGCAGCCGCTGCCAGTTCATCTCCGAGCTGGTCCAGAACCGCAGCAGCCACGCCGCACTGTCGGTGGCCGCGGGGTGATCGGGGTACATCTTCAGCAACAGGACACTGGTCTGTTCGGCGGAGTCCCACAGCATCCGCTCGCGATAACCCCGGGCCATGTCGGAGAGGAGTTTCGCTCCCTGGTCGGGCGGGAGTCCTTGGGCGGCCCCTTGCAGTTGAGCGATCATCTCCGCTCCTTGCGAGCGACTGTCCATCTGCCTCTCCCCCAGGCTCACCAGGGTCTGCCGCCGCTGGATGGCGTGTTTGCGGCTCTCGATGTTGTCGAGCGAGAGCGTCGAGAGTGTGCGCCGGGCGGGTCCACCGGTCGGGATGTCGAGGCCCCCAAACAGCGACTGCCCCGCAACCTGCTGGTTCTCCAGATCGGAATGAACCAGTGTCAGACCCTCATTGCGGATGACGACATCCCGATGTTCGAAGAGACGGGCGGCTGCGGGCTCGGCGAGTTGATCGATGGTCACTCCGGCCCGTGCCAGGTAATTCTGGGCTTGGATATTCTCCGCCCCCGTGACACCGGGAGTGTTGGCGAAGACCTTCTGCACCTGCCAGGCAGGCAACCCCACCAATGTTTCGAGTTCGCCGTATTCGGAGGCATCACCCGCAGCGGTCACGGCTTCCTGAACAGCGTCCCAAGTGATACGGGCGGCGGCATCGGTCTCGGTCGGTGTCGAGATCAGCACGACCTCCGGCTGCCACATCCGGATCTTGGCCACGAGGTCGGTCGTGACCACCTGTGGCAGCTTCTGGTCGGTGAGCAGCAACCACTCTTCGAGGAGCTTGTCTCGATCACGGTCCAAACTGGGGACCGTGACCGGCAGTCGCCAATCGAGCGAGGCACTACTGCCGCCAACGACCGAGAAGGCGTCTTCGAGTCGCATTTGCACGGGCAGGTTTCGCAGAGCATCAGTCCCCAGGTCGCGGCGGGTGAGCAGGACCACTCCCGACCGATAGCCCCACTCACCGGAGAAGTAGGCTGTCAAACCGAAAGAGACTTGTTGCGGGTGTGCATGGATCATCAGCAGGGCCAGCCGTCGCTCGCCACCGCGCACGGCGGTCCATGTCTCGCCGCCATTGTCGGTGACCAGAATCTTGCCGAGGTCGCCCACCGCCACCCCGTGTTGCTCATCGGTGAAGTGCAGCGACCGCAGCGGAGTCTTCTCGCCCGTTGATTGAGTGGTCCAGTGGGAGCCGTTGTCTGCCGAGTGCCAGATGACGCTGCCCGGAGCGCCCGCGATCCAGACCTGCTCGCCGACTTGCGCGACGGCCTGAAAGTCCATGCACTCGCGCAAGGCGACGGGGAGGGATCCCTGGGGAGGAGTCCAACTGATGCCGTTGTTCTTGGTCTGAAGTACCCAGCCGCCATCCCCGACGAGCCAACCGGTCGAGTCCGGGCCGAGGCTCGCCGCGTTCAGGCCGCGCAAGCCCTTGAGGTTCTCCACCGTCTTGACCAGTTGCCCGCGTCCCAAGACTCCTAGTTCGCCACGCGCCCCGGCCACCACGCCCGCCCCGCTGGGAAGGATGGCAGCTGTCCGCCAGCCGGTGGCGCGGGGGCCTGCTGTGGGGGTCCAGGTGGTCCCGCCATCGATGGTGGCCAGCACGCCCGTGGCACATTGGGGAGTGGCCTCGCCCACCGCCATCCCCAGTTCCTGGTCAAAGAATCGCACCTGCGTGAGCGGGGGAACGGTGTCTTGGGAGAGTAATTGCCAGGTTTGACCGCCATCGACAGTGTGGATCACGACCCCGCTGGCAAAGCGGGTGTAAGGCGCGACCTCGCCACCGACCGCCCAGCCGATGCGGTCAGTCAGGAAGTGAACGCCACGCAATGCATACTGCACCGGAGTCGGCGAGAAGTCCCAATTCGCCCCCCCATCGCGAGTGATCCAACACACGCCACGATCCCCGACCGCGCAGCCGAACCGCGCGCCGACGAACGTCACGGCATGGAGAGTGGCATCGTCCTGCAACGGAGTAGCGGCCACGGCCCGCGCGACCGGAGTCATCACCCGGGAGCGCGGGGGTTGGCAGTGTGCGACTGAGGGCCAGACGAGCAGTAGCAGCACCGCCCAAGAGCTGAGTCGTTCGCTGACGAGGGGAGTTGGAAGAGTGGCAGTCATCGAGATCGCCTCCTGGCGAGCAGAGCCCCGAGGACCGTCTCGGGGAACAGAGCTGGGCAGGCTACTCGAATCCCCTGGTTTCAGGGGAGACCGAAATGTCGTACCCCATTGAACCTGCACATATGGGCTTGCGTTCCTAATCGATCAGATGACACAATGAGCGATTCTCTTTGGAGGGCCGAGGACAACGGTCATGTTCCTGGGAGAGTTGAGGACCAGGAGTCGAGCGACTTGAGAGCGATTATCAGTGACATCCACGGCAACCTCGAAGCCTTCGAGTCCGTGTTGGCAGACATCCGCGAGCAGGGGGTCACGGACATCTATTGCCTCGGTGATATCATCGGGTACGGCCCCAATCCGCGCGAGTGCATCGATCTGGTGATGAAGAACTGTGCCGCAGTGATTCTGGGCAACCATGATCAGGCGGCGCTGTTTGACCCCGCCGGGTTTAATGCAGGGGCGGAGCGAGCGATTCTCTGGACCCGCAAGATGCTGGAGACCGGCGACAAGGTCGGGAACGAGAAGCGTTGGGAGTTTCTGGGCGACCTGCCGCGTATGAAGCGCGAGGAGAAATACCTGTTCGTCCACGGGTCCGCCCGCAACCCGCTCAACGAATACGTCTTCCCGGAAGACATCTACAACCAGCGGAAGATGGAGCGCATCTTCGGCCTCGTTGACAAATACTGCTTTCAGGGACACACCCACATCCCGGGGGTCTTTACCGAGGATTACTCCTTCCTCAGCCCGGACGAGTTCGACTTCCAGTGGACCCTTACGGATCGCAAAATCCTCGTCAACGTCGGCTCCGTGGGCCAGCCGCGCGATGGCGACAACCGCTCCTGTTACGCGATTCTGGACGATCAGAAAGTCCGCTATCGCCGGGTGGGGTACGACTTCGAGACGACGATCAAGAAGATTTATGAGATCGACGATCTCGACAACTTCCTCGGGGACCGCCTGCGAGATGGCCGGGAGAAGTTGGAGTCCAGCCTTGAGGCTGCCTCTCGCTGAGGATGTTCGCATTCAGAGGCAGCCTAAAGGCT
>JAYTWO010000170.1:0-3495 GCA_043743415.1 Planctomycetota bacterium | reverse complement strand
CAGTTGCCCGGTGGCCGTGTCACTCAATCCATACTGCAGCTTGCCCATTGCGTTGACCGACGGTTGGAACACGCCTCCCACGAACCAGAACACGGAACTGTAGATCAGTGCCGTCAGCAGCTTGGGTTGCTGGCGAAGGGTGATGCGTGTTTCTGGATCGAGAAACACCGCCGAAGGATTGAACCGCAGAAGCGGCTGAGCGGGCGGGAGCAGGCGGATCGGCAGCGCGGTGAGTGTGCCCGCGATCGCGATCAGGATGCAGATCCACTGGACCGACATCAGATTCGGGAGGGCGTCCTTGAGCGCCCCGGCAGCGGCGGCTCCGCCGATGATGGCCACAAATGTCGTCATCAGGAAGACCCCATTGATCCCCGGCAAGCGGTGCTTCGCATACAGCTCTGGCAGGATGCCGTACTTCGACGGGCCGAAGAAGGCACTGTGCGATCCCATCAGGAACAGCACCCCGATCAGTAAGCCGAGCTGCAGCTTCGAGGGTTCTGTCAGCCAGAAGACCAGCAGTCCCACGCTCATGACGGCGATCTCCAGCACCTTGCTGAGGACGATGATCCGGGTTTTGCTGTAACGATCCGCCAGGTAGCCGCAGACTCCCGAGAAGAGGACAAACGGCGAGGCAAAGGCGATCAGCGCGTAACCCTGCCAATCGTCGAGCGGATTGGCCATGGCTCGATCGGTACACAAAAACATCACCAGGAACTTAAAGACGTTGTCATTGAACGCCCCCAGGAACTGTGTGACCAGCAGCCCCCAGAACGTGGGGTCGGTCATCAGGGGTCGTTCGGTGTGTGTCATCGAGTCCTCGCAGCAGCGTCAAAGTCCGCGTGTCCGTCACGGTGAGTTCGGTTTCTACTGGACGGCCCCCGGCTCGAACAGCGACCCGTGGTCCACGACACGCAAATATCGCCGGAGTGGCTCCCTTCACATTGCGATCCACGGGCACAGGCCGCATGCGGTGCTTTCTCACATGCAGAGATTGCAGCCCCTCCAGATTGCCTGACCGGAACCGAAATGTGTCATCCAGTGCCGTCAAAGTCCCTGCGGCCTTCCGGACCGTTACCAGATGTCCCTTGAATGTCCTCACTGTCGAAACGATGGCCCAGGAATGGCCAGTGAAGAATCTCATGGGGGCTCGATTTTCGGGCCGATTGATGATCGTAAGCCCCATAACCTCAACCTATGTGATAACCGCGCTGAACTGTCTGACTGCCTGCTAGGGACAGGTGTTCGGATCAGTTTCGCGAGTGGAAGTCTCAGGTCGAACGGGGAGTTCACCAAATCGGTTGTTGCCGTCGGGAAGTCTTCGGACTGGCACAACCATTCGGGCGGTGGTCGCTCGAACGTTGTTGCCGGACCGCACTACAGGACGAATGTCTCGTCTGTGACCCACCGTGGTGTGAAGACGGCCCTGAATTCAGTCCCTAGGGAAGGAGACGTTGCTCTATGAAATCCATGAGAACAATTGCCGCTTTGGTCGCAGTGCTGGGCATGGGCAGTTTTGCCCAAGCCGGACTGTTTGGCCATGGCGAGTGCGGGGCGTCCAAGTGTTGCGACTGCGCTCCCACATTCCAGCCAACGTGCTGCAAGCCGACAATCGTCCGGCCTTGCCATCGCAATGTGTACAACTACCAGCGTAGTTGTGCCAAGGCGACTGGCTGCGACGCTTGCGGCGGACCAGCCAACAGCTGCTGCCCCACCGGAGCCGGGAACGGCTGCGGAACGGGTTGTGCTGACGGAGCCGGAAACGGCTGCGTGAATGGTGCAACCAGCTGTGCAGCCCCTACCGGCAACGGATGTGCCGCTGCTCCCGCTTGTGCCGCTCCGAGTGGCAACGGATGTGCCGCTGACCCAGGTTGTGCCGCTCCTTGCGGAGATGGCAACGCCTGCAGCAATACCGACCCAGGTTGTGCAGCACCTTGCGGCGACGGATGTGCCGCTAATGCGACCTGTGCCGCTCCGTGCGGTGACGGCTGTGCAGACAGCTGCTGTGCGACGACCTGCCAGGATGCGTGCGAGATCGCTCAGTTGATCTACGAATCCCAGACGGCATGCTACGCTCGTCAGCGGGGAACGGCCCTGAAGAAGCTCGGTCGCCGTTACGATTGCGTCTGCAATCCGGAAATCATGTCGGCCTTCATCTACGGCTTGAACGACTCGGACGAACGAGTTCGTGAGACCGCCGCTGATAAGATTGGCGATGAACTCCGCAAGAACAGCTGCTGCTGCTCGCAGTGTACCGTCGAAGCTCTGACGGTCGCTCTGGCCGACTGTGACCGTGGCGTTCGCCGTCAGGCGGAGCAGGCTCTGCGTCAGTGCGGATACGACATCGTCGATCCGACCTGCTGCGAAGTGGCTTGCGACACTGGCTGTGCCAACGGTAGCTGTGCCCCGGCGTACTCGCCAGCCGCTGCTCCTGCTGCGGCACCGGCTGCGGTTCCTGCCGCTGCACCGGCTCCTCCCGCCGAGCCAAAGGCCTACTTCCCGAAGCGGATCAGCGACGAGAATGCTCGTCCGGTGTCCGCTTCGAAGAAGAGCCTGTCGAACCTGTTCGGTCTTGTTCGCTAGTCGAGCGGGAATGAACAGAAGTCGCCAAGTGGTCGGGCAACATCTTGAGTGAACAACAGCCCTCGCGGGTCTTCCGCGAGGGCTGTTTTCGTTTGCGGAGTCGCCCCTTGATGACCTCGCTCGGTGAGGCCCGCTGTGAGAACTCAATTCCCTTCTGTCAAGATGCAATCGGCGTGAGAGTTCGAGAAAAACACATCTTAAAAAATTGCATTGCCCTTTCGGGGATTCTGGTGCAGAATGCCACCCGCTCTTCTCGAGCCCGTCTTCGCTGACAAGAAGCGCGGAGTTCCTTCCGCTGTTCAGCGACATTCACTTCGACAGGATGTCGGACATCTTCAGTGGTGGTGCGAGTCTCGACTCCGAGGCAGGCATCGCTCATCAGTCCCCGAGGATCCTTATGCTCTTTATCGAACGCGGCGTTGATGAGGCCATCGTGGTCGGTGACACGGTGGTTCGCGTCTTGGAAGTCCGCCCGGGAGAGGTTCGCCTAGCGATCTCCTCCTCCGATGGTCATCGCTACCGAGAAGTCGTGCTGCAGTCCCCGTCCGTTGAGGAAGCAGACTTCTCCTTCGCTCCCGCTGATGAAGAATCATTGGCGTTCTTCGTCTGAGCCGCTCCGTCGCATCACAGAGTTCGCTCGGCGAGTGTCGCCAGTTATGATGCCTTCCCGTGACATCGCATCGGTGTCATGTGGAATGGCGTCCTCTCCCGGCGGAATCGTACGTGCCTGCGGATCCTCCTTATCCTGATGATCAGATCACCCTGCTCGGGTTGCGGCGAGACCGTATCCCCCGGCATGTGGCGATCATCATGGATGGCAATGGACGCTGGGCCAAGCGTCGCGGGTTGCCGCGCATTGAGGGACACCGCCGTGGGGTCCAAACCGTGCGCACCGTCATTGAAGAGTGCGCACGT
>JAYTWO010000169.1:0-6446 GCA_043743415.1 Planctomycetota bacterium | reverse complement strand
CGTCAGCGCCCGGAGCCTCTGTCGCTCAACGAACTCCGGGCGCTGACGCTTCCGGCTCTCAACCCTCAACCCCCAACATTGGCACGCTGCGACGTGTCCCCCTAGAATGCGGGCTTCGTGGACAGGTCGCTTCCCGCTGGGGGGCGGCGAATCATGGCCGGAACGGCACAAGCAAAGGCTCTCTCTCGTGTTGCGAACTCGAACCTGTGGTGAACTGCGGACCTCCCATGTCGGTGAGACGGCCACGCTGTGCGGCTGGGTCGACAAGTACCGCGACCATGCGGGGATCGTGTTTATCGACTTGCGAGACCGGTATGGCAAGACGCAAATCAAGTGCGATCTGGCCGACTCGACGGACATCCAGGAGCTGGCCCGCGCTCTCCGCTATGAGGACGTGATCCAGGTCACCGGCGAGGTCGTGACTCGTCCGGCGGGCCTCCAAAACCTCAAGCTGGAAACCGGGGCGGTCGAGGTGCTGTGCCGCGAACTCAAGCTCCTCAACAAGAGCAAGACCCCTCCGTTCGAGCCGGACGGTCAGTCGGTACCGAACGAGGACATCCGCCTTAAGCACCGCTACATCGACCTGCGGCGGCCCGCGATTCAGCAGAATATGATACTCCGACACAAGCTGACGAAGGTCGTCCGCGACTACTTCGACAAGCTCGGGTTCCTCGACATCGAGACCCCCATACTCGGCCGCAGCACCCCGGAAGGAGCCCGCGATTACCTCGTCCCCAGTCGCGTCCACGAGGGCACCTTCTACGCCCTGCCGCAATCGCCCCAGCTCTACAAGCAACTGTTGATGGTCGCCGGATTCGACCGCTACATGCAGATCGCCCGCTGCTTCCGCGATGAGGATCTCCGCGCCGACCGCCAACCGGAATTCACGCAGATCGATGTCGAGATGGCCTTCGTTGAGCGGGACGACATCCTGGAGGTCATTGATGGCCTCGTCGCCGAGATGATCCTGGCCGTTCGCAATGAGAAGTTCCAGCTTCCGCTGCGCCGCTTCACCCACGCTTACTGCCTCGAAAACTACGGCAGCGACAAGCCCGATATGCGGTTCGGCATGCAACTCGTCGACATCGGCGACATCGCCCGGGACTGCGAGTTCGGCGTCTTCAAGTCGACCATCGAGGCTGGCAACCGCGTCCGCGGCATCAACGTCAAGGGCGGGGCCGACAAGTACAGCCGCCGCATCCTCGATGTCGAGATGAAGGCTCTCGTCGCTGACTACGGGGCCAAGGGTCTGGCCTACTTCAAGGTCACCGGCGGCAAGCTCGATTCGTCCATCGCGAAGTTCTTCAACGATGACCAGCAGCAAGCCATCATTGCCAAGATGGGCGGCGAAGAAGGGGATCTATTGTTGTACGTGGCCGACACGTTCAAGGTCTCCAGCGCGGCCCTCAGTGCCGTCCGCAACCGCATCGCCCGCGAACAAAAGCTGTTCGATCCGAATACAATGGAGGTGTTCTGGGTGCTCGACTTCCCGCTGTTCGGCTGGAACGACGACGAGAAACGTTGGGACGCCGAGCATCACCCGTTCTGCTCGATCCATCCCGATGACGAGCAATACCTCGCCACCGATCCCGGCCGCGTCAGGGCCTCGTCGTACGACCTGATCTGCAACGGCTACGAAGCCGCCAGCGGCAGCGTGCGCATCCACGACCCGAAGATCCAGCAGCGGGTGTTCGACCTGATGAACATCAAGGAAGAAGAGGCCGAACAACGCTTCGGCTTCTTCCTCGACGCCCTCCGCTACGGGGCCCCGCCCCACGGCGGCATCGCCCTGGGCCTCGACCGCTGGGTGATGATGTTCACCGGCGGCGACAACATCCGCGACGTCATCGCCTTCCCCAAAACCCAAAAAGCCGCCGACCAAATGACCGGTGCGCCCAGCGAAGTCGACGCAAGGCAGATTCGGGATTTGCACATCAAGTTGGATGTGAAGGAGTAAGCCCGGCGAGCGGCAGGGCGTCAGCCCTCCGAGTCTTCGAACGCCGTTGAGACGTTCCACGCGGAACAGACTCGGAGGGGTGACCCCCTCCGCTCGCCAGTCGATTTCCTCGGTCCCAAGCTTTCGCTTGGAACCGCCTATCCCCGAAGCTCCGCTTCGTCGCGTGACGCTGGGCGACCGCTTGCCGCTTGCCGACCGGCCCACGGATACTGGTCTGTCGAATGAGTACCAGTTATACTCAACCACTGGCCTCGCGCTCGGCGAAGCAGAGCTTCGAAGACGGGCGTGACCAAGCCGGAGCTTGGTAACGAGAGAAAGGTTCACTGTTCTGAGGGACCGAGATGACCCAGCCGAATACGCCAGTCCGAGTGACAGTCAGGGACCATTTCGGGAAACAGTTCGAGCTTGATCTGGGGCAGTGTCTGTCGTTTGGAATCGCAATCAAGCCAAGTTATCTTGAGCAGACCCCCAAACGACTGGGAAGTGACTGGATTGCACAACGGCTAATGTCCGAGAAGAATCTCGAACTTCGCCGCATCGGGAATGAGGGGACTTGGTTCGTTGTCGACTTGGAGGAAATGCAGGGAGAGGTCATCAATTTAGACCAGCTTCGTGATTTGAAACCAGAGGAAGTTTCGCTGGATGTGGGCGACGACGAGCTGTGTCCCCTGCGGATGAAGATCGAGACACAGGGCTATCGAGCCCTGCGTAACGCATGTTGGAATCCGTCAGGCGTCTGCGCCTTGGTCGGCCCCAACGGATCGGGAAAGACAACGCTACTTCGACTACTGGAGTTCTTAAGAAACGCGTATCTGCGAAATGTCCCGAGTGCCATGGACCAGTTGGGAGGCGTTTACGGTCTGAGATCTTGGAACGCCAGTCCTGACTCGCCTGTTAGTGTCGCGCTCACCATCGGTGATTTGCGTTGGGAAATCGAGTTGACACTACACAGCTCGACTCTTGCCAGCAAAATCGCCGAGACAATTACCTGCAACGGCGAGATCGTATTATTGAGACCCGCGTGGGGGCAGCAGTTCAATTATCGAGGAAAGGAAATCTCAATTGAAGCAACCGATGATCGCATGGCGCTTCGCGTCGTTGCGGAATCGTCAGTCGGCGATGAGTTTCACCGATTTGTGGAGATGCTCAAAAAGTTTCGTGTCTACCGAAGTTACAATATCTATAGCTTGCAGGAAAATGGATCGCGACAGGGCGGTGACCTCTATCTCCATCCAAGCGGTCAGAATCTGTTTACTGTACTTAGGAATTGGCGAGATCGGCGTGAACTGAAACACAAGTTCGAGTTCGTCGTGACTCACATGAGACAAGCTTTTCCTGAAGTGTTCGAAGACTTGAATTTTGATGTGGCTGGGTTGACGGTCACGGCAGATTTCACTGACCCCAACTCGAAGGAATCATATCCTTCGGCGTTAGCTCCGGATGGAGTAATTACGGGTCTCTTGCATCTGACAGCGATAGCGGGAGCAGTACCAGGATCATTCGTTGCTGTCGACGATTTTGGCAACGACTTGCATCCCTTTGCCATTCGACAAATCACTGCTGCAATTCACGAATTGACGGAAGAGAACAGCCTGACGGTTTGCCTTGCTTCGCATTCGCCTGTGCTTCTGGATGAGTTCAAGGAACACCCCAGTTCCGTCTTTGTGATGGAACACGGGCTTGAGAATCGCCCCGTGCCGTTAACTGAACTGTTCGAGGAAGACTGGCTGTCTCGTTTTTCGCTGGGTCAGCTTTACGAGTATGGGGAATTCGGTGGCCAGCTTGATCGCACAAAGGCTGTGGAGTAGCTGATGGCAGTGGTCGCACTGATACCGACTGGGAAGATGGAGCATTCGGCACTGGGGCCGTCGCTACAGAGAATCTTTCCTGGTCACACGTTTGTGGTTCGCCCTCCCGAGAAGCTAATGGACGGGTTTACTTCATGTGATGTGTCGCAGGCAACTAAGCGAGGTCAAACTAAAATCCCGGCATTGATTGAGAATCTGGCGTCCACGTTGGTCAATGCGATCTATCCGAGCCGAAAGAGCGGGCCAAGGATCGATTTTGCCTACGTGATCGAAGACGTGGAACTCTGCAATCAAGCCCATCCCGAGAGGATTCTCTCCGCATTTCGCACGGCTGTTGAGCAGTGCATTAACAGTCAATGGCCACAGCAGACAGAACTTCGTTTTCGAGATATTGCGAATCAATGCTCATTTCATCTTTTCCGCCCGATGACTGAAGCGTATTTCTTTGGAGAGCCAAATGCTCTAGTGCGTGCGAAGGCGCATCACGGTCCGGACCCACTGCCTGTCAACGCCGACCTGGAAAACTTTCAGACGACCGACACGAATTACTTGGCCCTACCGCCCAACAAACTCATAGCCGACATGCCCGACCGAGCACATCACCCGAAGTCATACGTTCAGTACCTCTGTAACCCATCACTCTCCGCAAACAGGAAGCAAGGTTATCGAGAAACCCACAATGGTTGCGACGCATTGCGTACACTCGACTGGGAAAGTGTTTGCTCACGTCCACCTCATTGTCCGTTCTTGACTGCATTTCTGGATGATCTTTGTGATGCGTTGAACTCCCCGCTTCCGTTCGTAAATCAAAATCACACCGACCCACGAGTTCGAGTCTTTGCACTTCAGAACCGGATTTTACGCAACATTTGAGGGGAGAGGTGGCCGCGTTTGAGTCACGTTGAACACGGCAGGCGTGGTCCGGCTGAACCGTGAACTGCGGCGTGCCACGGCTCTGCAAGCCGAGTAGCCCCGGTTGATTCACTTTGGAATCTACCGAGGTGGCTGTGCTACAGGAAGTTCTTGTATCGCATTTGCACAGACAAACCTCCCATGCCGCTGGCACATCAGTCGGCCCCAGAGCGGGCCAAGCGGTGCTACCCCGCTGAAGGGTAGGCGTCAGCCCTCCGAGTCCCGCTGCAAGACCTCGACCAGCCGTCTCGAGGGCCGTGGCCGTCGTTGGGACATGCCCACCGCCGAATCCACCGCCGCCCTGACCACCCTGCAGGACAGCGGCCAATGGCACCTCGATTGGCCAATCCCAGGACTGGCCAAGATTTCGGGGTGCCAGGGATCGTGGGCAGACCCAATGTGTGGAAGCCCCGACGACTCACTGGGAGTCGCCCCTCCACAACCATTACATTAAACGGATGATCGACCGACTCCGCGACGAATCACTCACGCTCCCCCGCCCGAGGGTCTTGATCCTCGGGGCGAGTACCCGCGCTGCGGCATACAGCGCCCTCCGTGCCGGGTTCGAGCCGGTGTGTGTCGACCAATTTGCCGACTCGGATCTGCGGGCCATCGCCGAAGTCCATCCTGTGGACACGCTGTCGATCACTGCGGGAGCAGCCTCGGCTCCGCTGCTGTCGGCGATTCAATCTCAGCCCGACCTCCCCATCCTCTACGCGGGCGGGATGGAGAATCACCCACCACTGCTCCAACGCTTGGAGACCGATCGCACGATCTGGGGAGCCAGCTGCGAAGCCATTCAGCGCGTCCGTCACCCGCAACAACTGGCCGCAGGACTCGCCGAGGTCAAGCAGCGCGTGCTCCCCGTGCAACTGGCCCACGCCCCGCCGCCGCGTGACGGCACCTGGGTCGTCAAACCGCTGGCCAGTGCCGGTGGACGCGGCATCCTCCTCTGGGACGAAGCGGCCCCCGACCTCCCCCTCGACAGTTGTCACTACTTCCAACAGCGAGTCAGCGGGCCGGTCTACTCCGCTCTGTTCCTCGCCGAGACCGAGCCGGGCGATGTGCGGTTCATCGGCCTCACACGTCAACTCGTCGGATGTCCCGAGTTGCATGCCGGGCCGTTTGCGTGGTGCGGGAATATCGGTCCGGTGTTTCTGCCGGTGGAGGCCGAGTTCCTGATCCGGCGGTGGGGGAACATCCTCAAGTGGAAGTTCGGGCTGACCGGCCTGTACGGCATCGACTTCATCGTCGACGCGGCGGGACAGCCGTGGCTGCTGGAGGTGAATCCCCGGCTGACCGGCTCGGTCGAGGTGTTGGAGCTCGCCTGCGGCCTATCGCTGCTGGCCGACCACATCGCCTGCTACGACTCCGCCGCCGCCGCGATGGCGCGGGAGTTCGCCGCTCCGCCGGTGATTGTCGAGGACGAACGCCTTGGGCGAGCCATCCTCTATGCCCCGTACCGACTCCGCTCGCACATCCCGTTGCCTGACCCCGTACGCTGGGAGTCTGCCCCGATGATCGCCGACATCCCCGAGTTCGGCACCCTCATCGAGCGCGGTCAACCCGTGTGCAGTGTCTACGCCTGGGGCACGGATGACCTCGACACCACCGCGAAACTCTTCGAGGCCGCGGAACGCATCAAGCCGCTGCTTGAACAAGTCGTCGGTTCTTAGAGGGCCGCCGGAAAGATAAGTGGTCTGGGCGAGAATGCTGAGATCGTTGAGACTCCTGACGACAGGATTGGAACTGGGATGCGTCAAGGAGGA
>JAYTWO010000168.1:0-11922 GCA_043743415.1 Planctomycetota bacterium | reverse complement strand
GCGGCGTATCGGTTCTTCGACAATAAGAAGGTCACGGCGGAGTCGGTGCTCGCGCCACATCGGCAGGCGACGCTGGAGCGCATCCGCCAGAATGGCGTGGTGCTGGTTCCGCAGGACACGACGGAAATCGAGTTAGATCGATCGCCCGAGGGGGGCTTTGGGAAATTAACATACGAGCGTCGCATCGGATTAATGGATCATACTCGGTTGGCGATTACGCCCGACGGATTATGTTTGGGAGTGACGGGTTGCGACATCTGGGCGCGGCCTCTGGTGAATCCACACGCGGGGACTCACAACCGAGATCGGGCGATCGAGGACAAGGAAAGTCTGCGTTGGGTGAGAATAAAGGTGTCAGGTACCTTTTACCTCGGTACACTCGTCGGCAAACCGACCGCCACGGGGGGCTGGATCTTTTCCAGGCTCACGGGCTCGCCGATGATTTCGCCTTGGCGTTTTCGCTCGTCCAGGTAGCACTGAGCGGTGACTTCCAGCAGTTGGTCCGCGCGGCCCGCGAGGACGCCGTCGAGCTTGGTGGCCAGCTGTTCGATCCAGCCGGGTTGCTGGCTCATGGCCATCTGCATCATGCGGACGAAGAGGCTGATCTCTTCGAAGTTCTTGTCGGTGATTTTGTTGCTGATGGGGGCCATCGCCTTGGCGACCGATTCGACGGTCTGTGAGGGGAACGCGACGAACAAGTCTGCGGTGTGCGTGACCAGTTGTTGGTCGTCGGCGTTCACCTCGAACGCGGTCCGCACGTGCAGGATCGCCCGAGCCTGGATTGGCTTCGTCAGGACCGGACTCTGGAACATCCCGCTGCAATGGATCAGGCACTCGGTCGGCGTGCGAGACAGAATCGTGATGACCCCCACGGTGCCGTCTTTGGCGTCGGCCTCGTACTCGAACTTCGCGGTCTGAAACATTTGCAGCTTCGAGACCCCCATCGCCCGCCACACGCTCACCGCCACATCGGGATGGTCAGCGAAGAAGCGGTAGACATCGTGGTCCACCTGACAGCGAATGGTCGGCATCCGCCGGTACAGACTGGGGTTATCGATCACTCCGTGGGCCAGCTTCTGCGACGAGGCGGGGAGCTGTGCGATCAGCAACAGCTTGAGGGCCTCATCCCGGGTCTTCTTACTGGAAGTCCCGACATGCAGCGTCTCGACTTTGAGTTCCTCATGCGGCTGGCGCTGACCAGCCACGAGCTGTAGCGACAGCGCGTCCGTGTCCTGAGCCATGCCCCCGCGAGGGAACAGCCCGATCAGCACGATCAGCAGGAGCCAACCGCTCCTGCTGGGCGCGTTTGCCCCCCGGCCAAGCCGCATGAGAAATCCCCCCACCAGTCGCACGGACACGTGAATCGTGCCCATATCGCCCCCAGGCGACTGGTCCCCACGGAATAATCGGCAAAGTCAACCCCGAAGCGTCAACGGAAATCTGAAGAGGCGACTGGGCGGCAAGACTTGCCGATCGTCGAACCGAAACCGAGTCAGAGATACGCCAACCTGAAGGGGCTTTCGATCAATCGCCCCATTTTGCCCGATTGTATTATCCGCTGGCATGCGTCCATCCTGCGCGGGTACTCCTGAAGCGGGTGAGTCGGCCAACTCGGTGCAGTTTGACTTGAGGAGTACCGGGGGAAGGGCCGAGTCATTGAGTATGGGGCATTGCGCGCGGCCTCGGTCCAGGCAACCCCGCTCCGATTGAGAGGAACAACCCGTGTCGAATCCTGGCATGTGGCTCGAAATTCGCCGTGGAAAGACCAACTTTCCCTTGCGACCCATCTCCGGTGATCGCTTCTTGATTGGAGCAGGCAGTCACTGCCACCTCCAACTCGGGGGCGAGCATGTTCCCATGCTGCACAGCTTGCTGGTGATCGAAGGGCAGACGGCGCACTTGGAAGCGGTCGTTTCGGATCCCCCGTTGATGGTCAATGGCGAAGCCCGCCGAATGGTGGCACTCCAGGACGAGGACACGGTCTCGATCGGGGACTTCGAGTTCGTGTTCCACAAGTTGGTGTCCTCGGAGTCCGCAGGACAAGTCTCCGTGGAGTTGAGCGAGGAAGCAGAAATCTCCGGAGTCGCGGACCTGTCCCAGCTGAGTGCGGTGGAACTGGTGGACCTCATCGAAGAGGAAGCTCGACAGATCGCGATGTTCAATCGCAACCGCGAGCAGGGTGCCGCCTCACTGCTCGACGCCGCTCGTCGAGCGGGTGCGGCTTCTCACCCGGCCAGCGTCTCGATGGCGGCCTTCCGGAAGGAGAAATCCACGGAAGAACAGAGTTCGCTCGAAGTGTTGGCCGAGCAGTTGCGTCTTCAGTCTCAGCGACTGACAACTCGCGAGACGGAGTGCCTGCGTCGGGCGGCGGAGTTGATGACCGCCCAAGAGCAACTGGCCGCTCAGATGGACGATTTCGCAAAACAGGTCGCACACTGGCAAGAGGCGGATCGTGGAGTCTCGTTGCGGGCCAGTGCGTAAGTGATCTGGAGGGCGCTGGCCCAATGGCACTTACGTTAGGCCAGTAACCCGATGCGTCAGCGAGGAAAACACAGGGAAATGTCGCTTTCGCTCTCCCTCGCTGACGCGTCGGGTTGCTAAAGTAAGTGCCATTGGGCGTTGGCCTCCGGCATTCCGGTCGGCTACTGCCCGCTGCCAGAGAGTACGACACGAATTGTGCGGAACAGGATCTTCAGATCGTTCCACAGGCAGCAATTCCGCAAGTAAATCAGATCGAACGCCACCTTGCGGCGGAAGCTCTCGATGTTGTCGTCGTAGCCGTTGACGATCTGGGCCACACCGGTCAGTCCCGGCTTCAGGCCCAGGCGTTGCAGATAGTCTGGAATCTCGTCCGACAGATCCTGAATGAACTCCGGTCTCTCCGGTCGCGGACCCACGAGCGACATATCGCCCCGGATCACATTCCACAACTGGGGCAACTCGTCGAGACGAGTCTTTCGCATGAAACCGCCGATGGGTGTGACTCGCTTGTCCCCCTTTTTGGCGAACTGAGCCCCGTTCTTTTCGGCGTCATTGCACATACTGCGGAACTTGTAGAGCGTGAAGTGCCGTCCATAGGTGAACTCCTTGCGGCGATCACTCTCGGGATAGCGGCGTTCTTCCCCACCCGGCGGAGGATCGTCTGAGATGCGGCGCTCTGCACCCGGACGACGCAGGTTCAACCCCACGCGTGTCTGGCGAAAAATGACCGGGCCGGGCGAGGTCAGCTTCACGAGAATGGCAGTCACCAGCATGACCGGCGAGAGTACAATCAGCATGCCACTCGCAATCACCACATCACTGATACGCTTGAGTATCCGCGTACCCGTTTCCAGTGAGTGCAGGTCAACCCGCGATTCCTGGTCCCCGAGTTGCGAGAGCCAAGTGACCGCAGGCAACTGTTCCGCTGCGGCGTAGTCGACGACATCGCTCAGATTCAGAGGCTGCGTGCCTTCAGCACGTGGCACGACAGCGAGTGGCTCGGTCGCGGGAATCGGCTGTGGGGGCAGTGTTTCGGTACTCATGGCACGCCGGAATGGGTGAGGGGGTGAAACGTGGTGAGTCGCGGAATTCAGGCCGATCCTCGGTCCGCTGACGCCGGGTTCACCTCAACCTAGTTTCCCCAGTGAGGCTAAACGGAAACAATCGGTCAGTGATGAGTCTGTATTAACCGGTTTGCTCACGACTGAGGAATAAATGAGATCGCACGGATTATACCAATCTTGTCGATGATTCGAGTGATGCGGTGAAGTCGCTCGGCGCTCGCCGTCTCGCTCGCCAAACTGCGAGCCAACAGGGCTTGTCAACGACAGGAATTGGGGCTGAGCCAGGCCCGCCGGGAGGGCGAACCCACAAATCAAGCGTTGACGGGCACTCGAGCGGATGGCCGGTTGGAACGCACGCAGTTCTGCAGGAGAGAGGCCCCCAGCCAAACGGGCCGCACAGAATGCTATTCCCCGACACGCAACACGTCGTTCTTCTTGAACACGGTCGGGGGGCGATCCCCGAACTCAATGTGGCAATCGAACAGCACGCCGACGGGGGAGTCCTCGGGGATCTCGACCTCGACCGTCAGGACGTTGCCGTCTCGCTTGATCTGCGTGGCCTCAAACGGGCCGATCTGGGCCCAGGTCGGAATGCCGTTGGGTATGGCGCGGCGTGTGGCAGCCTGCGGGTCGAGTTCGATCTGCACTTGGTGCGTCTTCCCGCGTGCCAGCGTCCCCGGACGGACAGTCGTGATGACCGCTTCCATCCGCGTGCCCGGCTCGGCGTTGTTCTCGATGGCTCCGATCCCCGCCCGGTGCAGTCCCCGGTTGTTGGCCGCCTCGACCACCCCGGCATACCCGCCGATGATGTAGGGGAATCGCCCCGGCGTGACGTGATAGTGGTAGCCGCGCACGGGGTCGGTGTGGCCGTTGCAGACATCCAGAGCCTGGTTCCCCTTCAAGTCGCGGGCCATCTCACCGACCCCCTCATACGGCCCATACACCGGATACCCATCCCACGCGAATCCGAGCACCGGCGAGTGCTGCTTTCCATCATCCGCGAACGGCGATTTCACACAGCTGGGGTACTTGTGGTAGTGGTAGATCCCGGTCTGCTGGGGATGCCCGCAGCAGGAGTCGAGCCAGACTTCCGAGTATCCCTCGACGGCGTTCATGCCACCCATCTCAAAGGGGTTGAAGAATACGACCCCATTGATCGCGGTCCCAATCGCCCCCATCGGCACGCTTGTAATCTGATTCGCCTTTCGAGGCACCAGCGGGATGCGAAACGTGAACTGCTGCACGCGAATCGAGTTCGGATTGCCGCTGTTCGGGAAGACCGCCGTGGGGTGATTCGGGTAGCCCTGGCTCTCGATGATGAGGCAGCGCTCATCATGACTCAGCTGGAGGTTCGGGATCCCGTCCTGGTTGGAGTCCTTGGCGTGGTCGGTGAACAGGTCGAGGTAGCGGTCGGCGTCCTTGAAGTAGTACGCCGGTGGCTTAGCGGGCTGGAAGTACCAGAACCCGCCGATCGGTTTGAGCCCCTCGGGTGCATTCGAATCAGACTGGGCCGCGCAGTTCTGGCCGATCGCGAAACAGGCCAGTACGAGTGCGAGACAGGAGGGGAAGCGAGTCATTGCGGGGCCTGGGAGTGTGTGGGATGCAACACTGTGTGGAACACCGGAAATTGGAGAATGTTCCGAATGATTTCCATTCCACCGAAGAGATGTGAAGCAGCAACGCGAGCATCATACAAGGCGATCAATGGGATCGCAGGTCAGCAATCATGTTCGTAAGAATGGTCGCCGCTCTCAAGACCTCCTCGGCAGTCACCCAACGCCCCAGCCCAAACCGCAGGCTGGCTCGGGCCAGGCGGTCGGGAACTCCCAGTGCGGTGAGCACGTGACTGGGCTCGCGGTTCGTGGAGGAGCAGGCGGCTCCGGAGCTGACGCACAGATCGGACTTCTGGAGTCGGACCAGCAGCGCATCGCCGTCGATGTCCGGAATGCCGACGCACAGATTGTGCGGCAGGACGCTCCCGAGAGTCGCCTTTTGCTCTGCAACAGAGCGTCCTTGTTCGGGGAAAAAGGCGACATTCGGCGGCGCAGCGCCATGGCGCACGATCCCGGGAATGCGTTGGACTAACTCACTCCATAAGTGATCGCGCAGCCCGGCCAACCTTACCGCCGTCGTTTCTCGCTCCTGCTCGCACAACTCCAGTGCCTTCACGAACCCCACGATCAGAGCCAAGGGGAGTGTCCCGCTGCGGATTCCCGACTGCTGGCCCCCGCCTTCGATCTGCGGCACGAGCGGGATGCGGCCCCGCTCTCGACGAACGACCAAGGCCCCGATTCCCGGCGGTCCGTAGACCTTGTGCGAACTGCAACTGAGTAAATCGACTCCGGTGGCTCGCAGATCGACGGGAATCTTCCCCACCGCCTGGGTCGCGTCCGAGTGCAGCCACACCCCCTTCCGGCGACAGAGAGCCGCGATCTCCGGCATCGGGGCGATCGTCCCGATCTCGTTGTGGGCCCACATCACCGAGACTAAAGCGGTCGCCGGCATGATCGCCTGCTCCAACTGATCGAGGTCGAGTTGCCCCTGGCCATTCACCGGGACCATCGTCACGGGATGCCCCGCGCGGCCCAGGCGTTTGGCCGGGTCGAGAACCGACCGATGCTCCGTCGCCACGGTCACGAGTCCCCGGCGGTCGACAGCCCCCGACAACACGCCCTTCAACGCCAGGTTGTTCGCCTCCGTCGCCCCGCTGGTCCAGACGATCTCATTTGCCTCCACCCCCAACTGCCCGGCGAACTGCTCCCGCGCTGCCAACTCCGCCTCAGCTGCGGCGAGACCGCGTCGGTGGCTGAGGCTTGACGGGTTGCCGTACCTGTCCGAGAGGAAGGGGCGCATCGCTTCCCAGACCCGAGGGTCCAGGGGTGTTGTCGCGTGGTGGTCGAAGTCGAGAAACATGGGGGGGGCGTTGAGGGTTGAGGGAGCAGGGCAACTCGCCAATCGCAAACTGAGGCAGGCGGGCGAAAAGAATCTCCCCGCCACCCCGCATGTCGGGGTGGTTCCCGCGCTGGCGCACTACCGTAGCGCACCAGCGTGGGAACCACGGGGACAAGCTCCAGTGGCGGGTAGACTATATTCCCCCCCTTGCTTGAGAGAGAGGCAATGTATCCTGGCTGCGGTCCCGACGGCATAACATTGTGCCCTGCCGTTTGCAATTGGCACGGTTCGCCTCCGCGTTCCACTCCGAGTGCCCCGTCGAGTCTTGATTTTGGGGTAGAGCCTCTTGAGCTTGGTGCGAGCGTCGTCGACCTGGAATTGCCAGTCGATGCCGCGTTGTTTCATTGAGGTAGGTCAGGCTGTGCCTGATCGTTCCTTGGACCTGCGGGGGAAGAAACAAAGGTGTCAAAGAAATAAAGGTGTCAGGAACCTTTGTGTTGACCTATCTCCGCCGCACCAGCGGTCCCAGCCGCGTGACGCTCTTCGAAGGCGGCCACGAAGGCCTGCCCCACGCCGCATGTGAATGGCTCGGGAAGCAGGTGCGTGGTACTGCGATCTCCCGATAGGAGTCGTGTTCTCAAATGATCGCCAGACTGCCCAAGAGCCTTTGGTCACATTATTCCAAATCCCCTTGATCCAGATTGCCTCATCCAGCGTTCCTCACTCATGTTGCCCCGTGGGATAGGCTTCCAGCCTGTCATCTTCAGCAAAAGACAGGCTGGAAGCCGATCCCACGGTAAACCCGCTCGGCCCACTCCCCCCAACGGCGTCGGATTTGATCTCCCGGATTCACCGGGTGTAGAATGGCCGCGACACTGCGACTGGGCGTCTGACACTTCACGGAGAGACTTGCGATGGGACTGTTCGACAAACTGCGTGGGGAACTCGTTGACATCATCGAGTGGGTGGACGATTCGCGCCGCACGCTCGCTTGGCGGTTCCCTCGGTATCAAAACGAAATCAAGAACGGGGCCCAGCTGATCGTGCGGCCCGGTCAGATGGCGGTGTTTGTGCATCGCGGCGAGATTGCCGATGTGTTCGAGCCCGGCCACTACGAACTCAAGGCTGACAACCTGCCGATCCTGAGTACCATCCAGGGCTGGAAGTTCGGCTTCAACAGCCCGTTCCGCTCCGAGGTGTACTTCGTCAGCACGCGGCAGGTCACGGACCTGAAGTGGGGTACGCCGAACCCGATCATGCTCCGCGACGCCGACTTCGGCCCGATCCGGCTGCGGGCGTTTGGCACCTATACGGTCAAGGCCGTCGACCCCAAGGCCCTGCTCAAGGAGTTGATCGGCACCGATCAGAACTTCGAGGTCGACGAGATCGGCGAGCTGTTGCGGTCGATCATCGCCAGCGCCTTCGCCGACATGATCGGCAACGCCAAGATCAGCGCCCTCGATCTCGCGTCCAACTACCGCGACCTCTCGGAGCAGTTGCGGAAGACGGCCATCGAGCGGGTCGACGATGAATACGGTCTGGACATTCCATCGCTGGTGATCGTGAACGTCTCCTTGCCGGAGGAGGTCGAGAAGGCGCTCGACACGCGCACGAGCATGGGCGTGGTGGGCGACATCAACGCCTATCAGCAGTTTCAAATGGGCAAGGCGATCCTCGAATCGGCCCAGAACCCCGCGGGTGGGGGCGGAGCGGCGGCGGGTTTGGGGATCGGCATCGGCATGGCGATGGCCGGTCGCATGGGGCAGGTTGGTGGACCAGGAGTGGCCGGTGGAGCCGCCCCGCCCGCCCTCCCGCCAGAGCAGTGGCACGTCGCCGTCAACGGCCAAGCCCAAGGCCCGTTCTCCGCAGCCCAACTCGGCGAAGCGATCCAACTCGGCCAGGTCAGCACCACCACGCAAATCTGGAGTGCCTCCCTCGGCAACTGGACCGCGATGGGCCAAGTTCCCCAGTTCGCCACAAAGGCTCAAGTGCCACCTCCCCCGCCGAAGTAAGCACAGT
The DNA here is from genome assembly GCA_043743415.1 of Planctomycetota bacterium. Classification (GTDB taxonomy): domain Bacteria; phylum Planctomycetota; class Planctomycetia; order Planctomycetales; family Planctomycetaceae; genus TH-plancto1. The sequence continues at coordinate 3,466 of JAYTWO010000168.1, read as the reverse complement.
CTCCTTTCACCCCTCGAAAGAACGTCCCGTGGGATAGGCTTCCAGCCTGTCATTTCTTTCCCGTCCGACTCGACAGGGTGGAAGCCTATCCCACGGATTCGTCTCACTCTCTGCGACCCACAAGTCACGACGAATCTGGTCAATTCAGGAGCCCACACTTGCCCCAGATTAAACGGCTCCACCTCGAAAACTACCGCTCGATCCAAAACGCGGACATCGAGTTCGGGCGGTTGAACGTCTTGATCGGAGCCAACGGGTCTGGGAAGAGTAATCTCATTTCGTTCTTCCAAATGATGAACGAGATGATCGGGGGGCGACTGCAACAGTACGTAGGAATAAGCGGTCGAGCTCAATCGATACTTCACTTCGGTCCCAATGTTTCACCTCAACTATCAGCGTGCCTTCAGTTCGATGTCGACAATGGGACTGACTGGTACTTCATGCGATTAGCTCATGCAGCGGGGGACACGCTGCTCTTTGCCGAGGAAAGGGTTGAGTTTCTTCAAACAGGCTTCACCAATCCAAAAGTAGTCTCTTTGGGGGCAGGGCACTTTGAGACTCGGCTCGCAGACAAGTCTCGACTGGCTGACAAGACGGTGAAAACTCTCCGATATCTCCTCGGACAGTGTCGCGTCTTTCATTTCCACGACACGTCACCCACGGCTCGCGTTCGCCAATTCTGCTACCAGAACAACAGTCGTTTTCTCATGCCAGACGCAGCCAACCTCGCGGCTGTCTTGTTCCAACTGAGCGAAAATCGGCCCATTGTTTATCGTCGTATCGTGGAGACGATTCGCCTGCTGGCACCATTCTTCAATGACTTTGTTCTTGAACCTACTCCCCGAGACGAAGTCATTCTCAATTGGCGTCATCAGGATTCAGACCTAATCTTCGGGCCTCATCAGTTTTCCGACGGGACACTCCGGGCAATTTGCCTCGTATCCCTGCTGCTTCAACCTGAAGAAGACCAGCCAGTCATGCTCCTCGTTGACGAACCAGAATTGGGCCTGCACCCCTATGCCCTAAATATCATCGCATCGCTCCTCAAAGCGGCTTCTGAACATCGACAGGTTCTCGTAAGCACCCAGTCCAGCCCGTTCCTGGATCACTTCGATCCAGACGACATTATCGTCACAGAATGTCGCGATGGTCGATCAACATTCACTCGACCGGGCAGCGAAAAAATCGAGCGTTGGCTCGATGAATACAGCTTGGGAGAGGTCTGGGAGAAGAATGTCATCGGCGGAGGGCCCCGCTGATGGTACGCTTGTACCTGTTTGCCGAGGGTCAGACGGAGCAAACATTCGCCAACACTGTATTGATTCCGCATCTCGCCAAATATGGTGTCTTCCTGAACAATACAATTATGATCGCCCATGCCCGAAAAAAAGGGATCGTCCATCGCGGGGGTGCGATTCGATACCAACCCATGAAGGACGACATTCAGCGGTTTCAGCGACAGGAGAAGTCCACCGATGTCCGCTTCACGACGATGATTGATCTGTATGGGTTGATGACGGATTTCCCGAGATTCGAGTCCGCGAAAGACTTGCCACCTCGACAACGAGTCCAGGTACTGGAGGCGGCGTTCCTCCAGGACATCGGCGACCGGCGGTTCCTCCCGTATATCCAGCTGCACGAGTACGAGGCTTTGCTGTTCTCCGACATTGAGTGCTTGGCGACCCTCTTCGAGAAGCGAGAAAAGCAGGTCGAAGAACTCGCCACAATTATCGCTCAATTCGAATCTCCGGAACTCATCAACGACGGCCCGCAAACCGCCCCGTCGAAACGAATCATCCAGCACATCCCCGAGTACAAGAATCTCAAGACCACAGTCGGACCACTGGCTGCTGAGCACATCGGACTCATCACGCTTCGTAGTTGTTGTCCGCACTTCGATGAGTGGGTGACGCAGCTGGAATTGTTGGGAGGTGTTCTGGAGATGCCTACTCCCAACGCCCTCGTTTGACTCCCCCCATCCGCGTGTTATCATGTGGTCGTTCTGGGTGCCTGCGGACTTGTTGTCTGTAGGAGAATAGGGAAGACGGTGAGAATCCGTCGCGGTCCCGCCGCTGTATCCGGGGACGAAGCGTCACTCGCGAAGAGGCCAGTGGATCTGGCCAAATCGCAGCCACTGTGTTCAACCAGCTGCTCTCCCACATCGGCATGCCGATCGAGAGAGCAGAGAACATGGGAAGGTGTGACGTGAGGACGATCCGGGAGTCAGAAGACCTGCCCAGACAGTTACGAGTTCGGCCCTCTCGCGGAAACGTGCGCCGACTGGTTTGTACTGCGCTGCGCCTTCTGCTTTCGAAGGGGTGACGTGCTGCACCGTCGCGCTCTGTCCGCGTGGGTCTCGTTTGACACGAGGAAATGTCCCATGCGTTTGTCTCCCCCCCGCCGCGAGCGTGGCTTTACGCTCATTGAACTTCTGGTCGTCATCGCCATCATCGCCGTGCTGATCGCACTGCTGCTCCCCGCTGTGCAGCAAGCCCGCGCGGCGGCCCGCCGTACCGAGTGCCGTAACCGGCTCAAGCAACTGGTGCTGGCGACACATAATTACGCCGACAGCTTCAAAGAGCAGTTCGTGCCGTATGTCTCGGAAGACTCGACACGCATGAACTACTTGCAGACTTACTCCGGCAATAAGGGCAAGGCCCAGCACTGGTTTGGCACCGTCAACTATGACGAGCCGGATGTCACGAAGCGGCTCAACTTCCCCGCCAGTCCACTCGCTTCGTACATGGAAACGAGTTACGAGTCGTTCCAATGCCCCGACTTCGGTACAGGCCAGATGGACGCTGTGCCATTCGGAAAGCCATCCACCGGATACGGCTACAACGGTCACTTCCTGTCGCGGTCGTCGGGAGTTGACTATCTGCCACCGACATGGGCCGCTGTGCCGAATCCGAAGCCGCTCACCCGTCGATTCCGAGATGTCGCCCAGATGACGCAGACGATTGTGTTCGCTGACAGTGCGGGGGTGTTCTGCACGGATTGGAGTTGTGGCACGAGTCAGCTGAGGGAGAACTGGCTGTTGGAGCCGCCGAGCAATAACTTCCCGACGGTTCACTTCCGGCATAGTGATAGTGCGAACGTGGCGTTTGCGGACGGACATGTCGAGACGAAAGGGCGCGGTTGGCTCGCTCCTGGTTTCGGAGATGTGCAGAAGATGGAGAAGGCCCGCCTGGGATATGTCGGTGATCGGCTCAACGATCCGGCGTACCGTGACGAGTGGTACGACCGGGAGTAAGGCGAGCGTCAGATAAGAATTTACCAATCAGCCGGAACGCGCTAGCGTCCGGTTTCAACCGTGGGCTAGCGCCCTGCGGCTGATGACTGGTAATTCCTCTCGCCGAAGAGGATCCGCGACACGCGGGGAATTGATCCCCGCGTGTGATTCATCGAGCCGGAAGCGTCAGCGCCCGGAGACTCCGTCGCGCGACGCTCACTCCGGGCGCTGACG
>JAYTWO010000167.1:0-7680 GCA_043743415.1 Planctomycetota bacterium | reverse complement strand
GATCTGCAGACCGGGAACCTCACCAGTCGGTTGATTTTCTCCCAGCCGGTGAACGGCCCCGCGTTGATTGTCGACAGCGACAAGGGGGACGGGAAACCGCGATCGAGTCACCTCGTCGTGGTCGGGGACCAGGATGTGGTGTACACGCTGACCAAGCGACCACTGGCCTGCGCCGCGGTCTCTTACTTCGCGCAGAAGTCGCAGTCGGTTTCGGCCCCGCTGATCTCCATGGGAGCCTATGCCGCCTTTGTTGAGAACCATTCCGAGACCAGTGCAACACTGCGCCTCGTGAAGCGCGAGGGGGACAAGCCGAGTCTCGTTGAAGCGGGACGCGGGCCGATCACGGGCATGGTGATTGACGATGTCGCCGTGATCCGGGGACGCGACCTGTTCGTGCCATCCACTGTGGAACGAGTCAGTGCCTTCTCGGTCTCTGACAGCCCGGATGAGTCTGCCCTGACCACTGGACCCACATTCCAAGTGCAGGGGGCCCAGGGAAGTCCCATCTACCTGACCTCCGGTCCCGAGGGGCAGGTCTGGATGTCCAGCAGCGCCCTGCGTCGCCTGCAACTGAATGCGGGAACGATTCAAGTCGACCCCAAGGTGGTGGCCATCGGCATCTCCTCGCAACCGAACCAGCACCAAGGGGCCTTGCTGTTCAACGCCCGGCGTCGCCCGTTCACGGATGCCGTCACACTGACACAAACCGAGCGTGACACACTCGACAGCGAATGGCAGATTCTGGCCGGAGCGAGACTCCTCGCGGTGGCGGCCTTCGAGGGAGAGGCCCCCTCACTGCTGGCCGTCAACGAAGGCGGAGCCACCTTCCGCGTCACAGCCGCCGAACTGGCCCAGCCGGGGTTCCACACCACAGCGGCGGTGCGGCTCCCCATCAACGAAGAGACGACCCTGCCGCTGGGGGCCTGCGCCCTGCCCGAGACGCAAATCGCCGTCGTGTGCGGCGCACCGGAACCTCGCATCTGGGTCATCAACCGCCTGGGACAGATCGAGCGCCAAGGCACGCTCCCGGCCAACCCGCAAGCGGACCCGATCGCGCTGGGCAAGCGGATCGTGGTGCCGATCGCGGGCAAGTTGCACATGGCCCGCACGGGGCAGGCCGACTCGATCATTCAAGACTTCCAGTTCCCCAGCGGCGATGCCCCGCCGACCTGGAAGCAGATCCTGGCTGCGGACGACAAGACGCTGATTGGGCTGACCGAAGCGGGGGAACTGTTGCAGGTGCGTTTGGAGGCGAATCCCAAACCGCACCTGGCCGAGGTCGCCCGTCAACCACTGCCCGGTCCGGCGGTGGGGAAGTTGGCGATGCACCAGGGGCAGTTCGCGGTGGCCTGCTCGTCCGGGGATGTGTTCCTGTTCGATGCCGCCAAGTTCGAGCCGCTGGGAAAACGGACGCTGGAGACTCCGGCCAGCGGGGCTGCCTATGCCACCGAGGCCGGTGTGCTGGTCGAGACGGGGCATGACGAGTTGCACTGTCTCAATTCCGACGCGGGGTTGACCACGAAGTGGACGCTCAAACTCACCGGCTCCTCGCTGGCCGGACAGCCGGCGCTGATCGAGGGGGATCTCGTGCTGGCCTTCGAGAGCGGGCAGGTGTTGCGGGTGAACCCCGACACCGGGGAACAGCTCTCCGAGCAGCTGGCCTCGGGCAGCTTGGACTCGGGTCCGCAGAAGCTCGGCACGCAGTGGTTTGTCGTGACGTGGGATGGCAGCTTGATTCCGCTGACGACACCGGCGGCGAAGTGAGGATTGTTTCCAAAACTTCCGAAGTCATCCGAGACTTCGGAAGTTTGCTGGTCCCGTGCGGTGTCCTGTTTGGAAGGGGAGTCCCGATGGTCGGGAGATGGATCACAATCTGGAGTCGTCTCGTGGTGTGCGTGGGCGCACTGACGGCGGTCTCACACGCCCAGCAGGCCCCGCCCGCGGAACCTCCGGCCGCCGAGGCCCCGGCAGCTGAGACCCCGGCAGCTGAGCCGTCTCCCATGGCACCGTCCGCGAAGGAGGAGAAGGATCTTCCCAACTACGAAAACATGCCGGTTCCGGAAGCTGCGGCGCTCATCAGCGGGCCGCTCCGTGACTGGGTCGTCCTGGTGAGCCACAAAGTCTTGGTGGTCGAGTCGCTGGCCCCTCGTCCCGGCACGATCGCCAAGCAGGAGGCCGACTTAGCCGAGAAAAAAACGCAGAAAGGCGGGCTCCAGGGAGCCGATCTGGAAAAATTCGAACAGGAGTTGGTGGACCTCAATTTCCTGTATGTCACGATTCCCGGAGAAAAAGAAGCCCCGGAGTACCGCATCCCGCTGAAGCAGATCGAACGCATCATTCACCATGAAGACCTGATGCTGCAACGCATGGACCTTCTCGCTAAAGAAGGCAACATCGATGTCGCATTGGAATTCCTGAACTGGATGTTGGAGAACGTGCCCGACTGGCCGGGACTGGAGCAGTACCGAGGTAACCTGCTGCTGGCCGATGCCAAGATCCGGTTGGACTCCGGACGACTGGAGGACGCCCTGGTTCCGCTGGAAGAACTCCACTCGCGCCAGAAGGATTTCCCGGGGGTCAGCCAGCAGGTGGGAAACGTGTTGCAGATTCTGGCCCTCGGTGCCGCGGAGAAAGAGGACTACCCGCAGGCCCTGCATCATCTCGAACGTCTGCGTTCGCTGTACCCCGATAATCCGCAGGTGGCCACGATCTCCAATGGATTGGAACAGCGCAGCATCGAACTGCTGACTCAAGCCGAAGCCGCCTACCAGGCGGGAAAGTTTGGCGAGGCTCCGGCCTTTGCGGAAAAGGCGGCCACGATCTGGCCCAAGCTCAAGAACCTCAGAGCCCGGCACAAGCCCATCGTCGAACGCTATCAACGCTTGCATGTGGGCGTCGTGCGACTGACCGGGGAACCCAGTTCCTACCCGATCCCGGTCGACGCCGAACTCCGCGAGGAGAACCTGCTCCGCATCCCGCTCTTCTCCCTGGACCGCATGCACAACGGCACCGCGCAGTACCGCTCGCGGTTCTTCAACGAGTGGGAGCCGCTGGACCTCGGACGCCGCATGCGGTTCGAACTCAAGCAGAATCGCCAGCCCTGGGAGGCCCAGCCGCTGCTCGATGCCCCGACCGTCGTGCAGATGCTGCTCGAACGCACGGACCCGGAGAACTCGGACTACGACGAGCGACTGGCGGGCCTGATTCGCTCGATTAAGGTTCTGTCGCCGACCGAGTTCACCATCACCTTCGAACGCGTCCCGTCACGCATCGAGGCGGTCTTCGCGGGCATCTTCCCCCCCACCACGTTGGAGGAAGACACGGGGGGTACCGGTTTCAAACGTGTTGAGGAAGAAGCCGAACAGACGGTCTTCCGCCGATCCCGCATGGAACCGATCGGACTTCAGTCGTACCACATTTCCGAAGTGGTCGAACACAAGTACCCCAGCCATGACCGCGTGGTGCAGGCCCTGCTGCGGGGCGAAATCTCGATGACCCCCACGCTGCCCGACTGGCATGTGCGCCGGTTGCTAGCCGACGAACTGGTGGTCAAGGATTTCTTCATCCTCCCCTATGCGGTGCCGACGACGCATGTCGTGTTGTTTCATCCCCAGAGCCCGGCGGGCCAGAGCCGCGAACTACGCCGGGCGCTGGCTTATGCCCTCGATCGCGACAAGCTGCTGCGGGAGATCATCCTGCGGGACACGACCGCAGCCCACGGTCGGCTGATCGAGTCTCCGTTTCCGAAGCAGAGCTATGGCAACAGCCTGCAGGCTCGCCCGCTGAAGTACGATCTGTCAGCGGCCCTCGCCATGTCGATTTCGGCCAGTCACAAGCTGGACCCCAAAGACAAGAAGATCCCCACCCTGCGGATGGTCGCCCCACCGACCGTCACCGAACGAGCCGCAGCCGAGTCGATGATTCGCAGTTGGAAGAAGGTCGGGATCACGGTGGAACTGGTCCCGGATGATGAGGGGCCGCAAGCCAAGTACGACCTCATCTACCGCGTCGGGATTCTGCCAGAGCCGGTGATCGACTGGTGGCCGATCGTGACCATCAATTCGCGGGCCAATCTGAGCGATCTGGTGGGCAAGCCCGACTGGCTCCGGCAACAGTTGATGGAACTCGACCGGACGGCGGACTGGACTCGCGTGGTGGCTCAGTCGCAAGAGTTGCATCGGCGACTGTCGGTCGAGGCGGCTTACCTGCCGCTGTTCGAGGTCGACAACTTCATGGTGCTGAGGAAGAACGTGCGCGGCTTCCCCCCGAGTCCGATGCACTGCTACGACTCGGTCGACCGGTGGTCGCAAGAAGCCATGCTCCCGGGTCAGTGATGAGTGTCGTCTTTCGCTCCGCGAAAGCACGTCCTTTCGCGGAGCGCAAGGCGACACTCCCGACAGTGGATGATGCGTCAGTCCAAACGTGGTGGGTTCAAAATGAAATCGAAATCAGCCCGACTGATCCTTGCTGCGGTGATCACTTTGGTGGCTCTGCACGCGCCGGGCGTTGCGTCCTCCGCTCAAGCCCAGGACGCCGCCGCTCCTTCCCTCCCTCTTCCCGCCTCCTCCCCTCCCGCAGCCCCCGCGAAACCCGTCGTCCCCAAACCCGTCATCATCCCCTACGACCAGCAACACTACCAAGTCTCGATCTCACTCGGCGTCGACCCCGATGCCAGTGTGTCCGACCGCGATGCCACGCGGATGGTGGACCAGTTGCGGAGTCTGGTCGAGTCGCGGATGGGGGTCTGGTGGCGGAGTGACGTGACGGGGGCCAGAGCGGGCGATCCGCTGAGCCGGGCGATGCTGGCCACGCGGACGGCGGAGTCGTGGAACGTGTCGCTGGAGCCGACGGCGATCGAGAAGAAGTTCGCACTCACGCTCGATCGGGAGGGGACGGCGTTTCGCCTGTCTGGCGTGGAGTGGGACCGCGCTTCGCAATCGGTGACGATGATCCAGCAACGCACGACGTTCGACCGCCGACTACTCCCTACCCTGGCAGCCGACCTCGTGTTCGAGCTGTTTCGTCCGCTGGTGTCGATCGAGAAGGTCGTGGACAACCGGGTCGAGTTGCGGATTCGCGGGGGTGAGTACCTCCCCCCCGATGTCAGCCTGACCCCGTATGCGCTGGGCGACCATGTGACGACGTTCCTGCGTCATCTCGGGAAGAACAAGGAACTCAAGCGACTCCAGGTCGTCCCGTGGACCATGATCCGTGTAGACATGGTCGAGCGGGGTTACATGGAGGGCACGATCATCTCCACCTTCAAGGCTCCCTTCGCGGGCAGTCGTCGCCGAGTCGAAATGCTGGGGTTGAAGATTCAGCCCATGTTTCCCCAGACGAAGTTGCAGGTCATCCCGCGCGGCAAGCCCCAGGCTCCGATGGCGGGCTACCGGGTCGAGATCCTCGATCGTCCGGAAACGAAGGATGACAAGGTGCCGGACCGCCTCACGCTGCGGACCGATCGCAACGGCCTGATCGTCCTGCCCGCCGACCCTGCCCAGCCAATCCGTTACGTGACCGTCTACAGCGGAGCGGCCCCGCTGGCCACTGCCCCCATCTACCCCGGGCACGTGCCGCAACTGGTGCTGGAAGCTCCCGACGATGCCCCGCGTCTGAACGTGGAGGCGGAGACGGAACTCCTGGAGAGCGAGTTGGTCGACCTCGTCGCGCGTCGCGAGGTCATCATGGCCCGCGCGCGAGGGGCCTGCAAGAAGGCCAACTGGGAGTTGGTGACCGACATGGAAAAGCAGGTGGATGCCCTGCCCACACTGGAGCAGTTCCTGGCCCGGATCGACGCTCTCAAGAACCCGGCGGTGCTCGTGGCTCAGAAGAACAAGGACCGCGCCCAGGAATCCCGCATCGTGCGCATGTGCAAAGCCATCACCGACCTGGCCACCCAGCACCTCGACCCACTGAAGGTCAAGGAGTTTCATGTCGAGATGGAGGACGAGAAGAAGGCCCAGTAGGCATCAGCCAATCTCGTACGGATAGCCCACCAGTTGCAACGGGTGGGCCTCCAATCAACCGACCGACTTCCCCTGCACGGCGAACACATCCGCCATGCGGATCATCATGACGCGCTCGATCGAGCCTTCCAACTGATTCCGGAAGAACCACCGGCCAACGGGCGATTTCGCCAACTCATGCAGCCCCACCACGGCCATCTCGCCGCGGTTGAGTTCAACATGAAACTTAAACTGGTACAACGGCTCGACCGCCTGTGAGTTTCGCATGATCCATTCGCGCTCACCGGCTACGGGGCGGTTGAGGGTCTCGCCGTGGTGGATTTCCGGGATCACCTCCAACCGCGCCCAGCCGTCTTCGATCTTGTCGGCCCGGACGTTCAGCACGGCCTTGGCGGCATGCAGCGTCATCGGGCGGCTCCCTTCGGGACCGGGGATGACGATGTCCATTCCCTCGGGCAGGGGCATCACGTCCAGGATCGCCTGCCCCCCGGTCGGGAAGGCAAACGACTCGTGCAGCGTGCGTTCCGAGGAGCCGGAATTGGTCGCCAGGATCAGCGACTGCAGCGCCACGGGAGGGGTGGTCGGGACGGTTCCAAATCGGAAGCCGTGTTCGTTCAGATGTCGAATGGTCGCCGGATCGAGCGAGCCCCCCTGGCTGACCGACTTCCACATCGACTCGCCAATCCGTGGATCGCCCACATGCCGGTCGACGCGAAACACATCCAGACGGATGCCGTCCTTGATCTGCGGAATCGGCTTGAGCAGTTGCCCCGCAATGTCCACTTCCGGCGACTGACCATTCTTCGTGAGTAGCCCCTGGCACCCCGGTAACAGCAGCGCACAGCCCCAGAGCAGGGCCTCGCGGCGGGTACGCAGAGGGGTGTCCGGTGTGGGGCGGATGACTCGGCCTTCGCTGGGGAGAGGGGGAGGGGAGAGGGGGAGATCCCCTCGAACCGTGTCGTGTATTCCAGACTGCCACGATTCGGCAATTGCAGCTAGAGAAATGCCCCAACTTCCACTCCGGGAATGGCAGGAACTGCCGGGGAGGGTTGAGGGTTTATGGTGGAGGGTTTATGGTTGACCGACCAGAGGGGTCGCTGTGAGTGGTCAGTTGTTCGCGAGAACCGCAGGGCAGGGACAGGAACCGCCTCTGTCGGATTTCGATGATTCTCCCTCTGTCGATCAATCATCAACCCTCCCCTCGGACCCCATCCATGCTGATCTTCGACTCCCACCTCGACCTCGCCTGGAACGGCTTGGAATGGAACCGCAATCTGGAACTGCCTTGCGAAAAGATTCGCGAGTTCGAGAAGCACTTCCCCGAGATCGTCCCCGGCGACTGCACCGTCTCGTTCCCCGAGATGCACAAGGGCCGCATCGGCCTGTGCGTCGCGACGCTGTTGCCGCGCCTGCACCGCAAGCAGAAGGAGCTGACGTTCTACCAGTCGCGCGAGGCAGCCCATGCGATGGCCCTGGGGCAGTTGGCCTACTACCGGGCGTTGGTGCGGAAGGGGGTCATGGTCGAGATCCCGGACAAGGCGACCCTCCAGCGTGAGTACGACCGCTGGCAGTCGGCCATCGCTGCGAAGCCGAACGACATCAGCGCCGACCCACCGATCGGGTTCATCCTCAGCATGGAGGGGGCTCCGCCGATTCAGGAACCGGCCCAGGTCCAGCAGTGGTTCGACTGGGGCCTGCGGATCGTCGGCCCGGC
>JAYTWO010000166.1:0-3596 GCA_043743415.1 Planctomycetota bacterium | reverse complement strand
TCTGTTTGACAGCAATGCCGGATTCAACCAGGTCCGAATTCGGGCAGCTCAACAGCGAAATGCAACCGTCACCAGCGTGGGCCTGCCGGGATACAGAGTCACCATTCGCGACAACGTCTTCCGCGATTCCGCAGTGTTGGCCAACGTCGGATTTGGCGACATGGTCTCCATCAGCAATCTGCCCACAGCCAACAATTCGACCCTGGAATTGCTGGTGGAAAACAACGGACGAACCACAGCCGGGGGCGTCGTGGGCTTCAGCTCGAACCGTCGTTTTGTGTCTATTCTCAACCCCGTGCCAGACGCTGCCATGAGCACGATCTGGAATGGGGGAATCGTGGCCAACTACCTCAACAACAACATTCGCATGTCGGCTGCCAGCGATCAAATTGGAACCCGGCTGCTGACCACGAATTCCGGTGCCCGCACCGAAGTCATCTACTCCGGCAACGTGCTCAACGATGGAGGAGGATTCGCGGAAACCGGTCTACTCATGGACTTCGCGGGATCCACGAACCTGTCGATCATTGATAACTTCGGCGTGGACATCAATGGAAACCAGGTGGTCGACGGGTTTCTCATGAACGGACCGGGATTCTTTGTGGGTGACCGGGCCATCGATCTCGCCTTCCGGTCGACGGGAAATGTGATCGATATCTCCCGAAACCGGATCACCTACAACGCCTTTGATAGTACGGCGATCATCTTCGAAGCCATCAGCGGTCCCTCCACGATCAATATGGCGGGGAATCGGATCGTGATGTTTGACGATGCTCTGCTCCCGAACGAGCTGGCCATCGTCTTCCAGAATGTCATCGGCAACCTCCAGCTGTCCAGTGTGGATAGCTCCGGACTCGGTCTGGATCCGAACAACATCGTGCTGCCACAGAACAATACCACGATTCCGTTGACCATCCCCGCCGGAGTCTCCACCGGACAGTTCCTGATCAACGGCTTCCGTGTCCCGTAATGGTCGGTCAGAAAACCAGAGTCGCCGTTCGCCCCGCGAACGGACGGTCTTTCGGTTCATCCGACAATTGGGGGGAATCGTCTCATGGTCACCCCGCGATCGTCGCGACGGATCGGCACTTCGAATCATCAACCCCCACGGGGTTTCGCCACGTCGCCCAGGGTTGCCCGCACGCCGCGGGCGACCCCGCAACAACAATCCGCTTGGGGCGCAGGCTCACCATGTGCCCTACGACACCAACCCCGTCAGCGTCCCGCTCGCATCCGCGAACTGATCCGACTCCAGACCCATCCGCTGCGCCAGCGTCAGCAACACATTCGACAGCGGTGGATGCTTGTCCTGGTCAAAGGCCAGATGCTGCCCGTGCTTGAGTCCCAGCTTCTTCCCGCCCGCCACGATCGTCGGCAGGTTCTTCGGCGAGTGCTCGCCCCCCTTGCCCGAGTTCATCCCGCTGCCGAACAAGATCATCGTGCGGTCCAGCATGTGGCTGTCGGCTTCCGTCGTCGACTTGAGCATCGACATGAACCGCCCCAGCCGCGACAGGTGGAACTTGTCGATCTCCGCCAGCTTCTTGAGCATCCCCGCATCGCCGCCGTGATGTGACAGCTCATGATGGTTCTCGCCGCCACCGCCGTAGCCGCCCGCCTCACGCGACCACTCGAATGTGATCACGCGCGTGGTGTCGGTGATGAACGCCAGGTACGACAGCTCCAACATCACATCGAGCCACATCGGGCGGTCGTGCCCGTCGCCCGACTTGCTGACCAGTTGCAGCCCGTCGTTCTTCACCTCCGCCTTCGGCTTGTCGATCCACGACTGCATCCGCTCGACTTGCTTCTCCGTCTGCCGCACACTCGACAGGTACTCCTCAAGCTTCCGGCGGTCATTCGTCCCCAGCTTGCGATCCAGGGCCGCAGCCTCAGCGGCCACATCATCCAGGATCGACCGCCGCTCCGCATACCGCTTGTGAGTCGCCACCCGATCCCCCGCCGACTCGGGCACAAAGAGCCGCTCGAACAGCCGCTGCGGCGAGTTCTCCGATGGCAGCGGCGTCCCATTGAGGTCGAACGACAACGTATGACTGTGCCCCGCCCCACCGGTGCCCGACTGGTCGCCGAGTTGCAGCGAGGCGTATCGCGTCTCCACCCCGTGTTTCTCGGCGATGAGCTGATCGACCGATAAGGTGTTGGAGTAATCCGCCCCCGGCTTGGCCTTGAGGTTGGCCGCCGTCAACCAGGTATCGGCCCCGCTGTGGCCCCCTTCGGAGGCCGGATGTCCCAGCCCGGTGAGGACCGAGAACTCCGCGCGGTGTTCTTCGAGAACCTTGAGCGTCGGCGACAGCGTGTAGTTCGCCCCGCTGTCGGTCGGCACCCACTCGATGATGTTGACGCCGTTGGGCACATAGCAGCAGATCATCCGCGGCTGGACGATGTTCGACTTCTTCCACGGCTGGAACGTCGACGGAGCCGCCCAAGCCTGCGGCAGCATTGCGTCCAGGAACGGCAGCGAGAGGGCCACGCCTGCGGCCTTCAGGAGATGACGGCGGGACAACGGGCGGGTGCGGATGTGGAACATGGGTGGACCCGGAAAGACTGCTTCTTGAATCGAGAACCGATGGCTCAATCAGTGTAGCCGATGGAGTGCGGCGGGTGGATACCGCCGATGCCGTGATATTCGAGTGCGATGGCGGGGGGCGTGCGCATCCGAAACGTCGGTGATCGCATCCCCGCCAAACTCACGGAGGAATGGGAACCACGAAAGACACGAAAAAGGCAGGACCGCTGCCTGGAAGAGCGCTGCTTTGAAATGAGACCCGCGTTCTCAATCCAGCCGCGACCAGGCCGAAACCAACCCCTCATTTTCGTGTGTTTCTTACGACTCACGTCACAAGTATGCGTACGTTGCGCACATTTCCGATGGCCCGAAGACCTCTGTACCCCGAAGGGGTTATCGATCACAGCCCAGGGTCGCGACGCAGGAGCGCACCCTGGGAAACGTGGACGAGGGAAGCCCAACCCTGAAGGGGTTGAACACCCGCGTGACCGATGTAGAACCCCTTCAGGGTTCGTCCTCCGAGAGCGACTTGACCCAGGGTGCGCTCCCTTCGGTCGCGACCCTGGGCTGTGATGTTCCACCCCTTCGGGGTGCAGAGGCTGTCTCGACAAGGAGTGGTTTCTGGCTGACTGCTGACTGCTTCCCCTTCGGTTGCGGCTGTGCCGCGCTGGGAATTTCGTGGTTGAACCGCAGAGGATCGAGTGGGTCTGATGCAGTCTCCTCTTGTTCACCGACGTTTGGGACGCACACCTCCCGAAGCGAATGGCCGCGTGGTTGGTAGCAGCGGGGTGCGAAGCCGTCCATACCCTCGAATTGCCGGACGGGAATCGGACGGGAATCGGACGACTGACGCAGAGATCAGTGAGGTCGAGTCGCCCAAAGTCGCCGGATTCTCCGAATCCGGTGTGAGCGATGTCCCCGCCACGTGGGTGTGTGGAAAACTCGGTGAGTCGGTGTACTTGGTATCTCGGTAAGGAACAGTCCCGAAATAAGTTCCGATTTTCGCCGTAGGACGGACTTCTAGTCCGTCCTGTCAAAGACGGACTGGAAGTCCGTCTTACGTTCTGCAAAT
>JAYTWO010000165.1:0-6879 GCA_043743415.1 Planctomycetota bacterium | reverse complement strand
ATTTGCAGAACGTAAGACGGACTTCCAGTCCGTCTTTGACAGGACGGACTAGAAGTCCGTCCTACGGCGAAAATCGGAACTTATTTCGGGACTGTTCCTGAGCACCGCTGGCGACCGATTTCGTAGCACAAGATCCCCGCAGCCACGGCGGCGTTGAGCGATCCCACTTGACCCGACTGCGGGATCGCCACGGTCAGGTCGCACAGAGCCAGCAGTTCCGGCGAGATGCCGCGACCTTCGTTCCCAATCACGAGGCAGGTCGGCTGGCGGAAGTCGACCTCACTCGGGGATTGCGTGGCCTTCTCCGAGGCTCCGCACAACTGGAAGCCGTGCGTCTGGAGTGATCGCGCGATCGCGCTCACCGAGTCTCCGCGCGCCAGGGGCAGATGCAACACCGCTCCGGCCGAGCTGCGAACCACTTGAGCCGTGACCCCGCATTGCTGCTCGCCGCCGACGAAGGCCGCGCTGGCTCCCAAGACCTCGGCAGAGCGGAGAATCGCCCCGAAGTTGAAGGGGTCTTGAATGCCGTCGAGCAGGACGCACCACGCCATGGTGGGCAGAGTCCCGAGCAACTCGTCCACCGAGTGGTACGGAAACTCCGGCATGCGGGCGATCAGCCCCTGGTGATCGCTGGCGCGGCAACGGTCCTCGATCTCGGCATCGCTCCACTCTCCGATCAAGCAGCTGTGACGCTGAGCCCAAGCTCGAACTTCGCGGTCGATGGAAATTGGCAAGCCCGGTCCCAGTCCGATCTCCAGGGGATGCCAGCGGTCGGCCCGCAGGAGTTCCAGGACCGCATGCCGTCCCCATAGCCAGCACTTCTGATGGTTGCCCATCAGGGGTGTCTTTCGGGATCGTTTGCTGCCGACCATGTGAGTGGGGAGAGAGGAGGGGGGGAGGAGGTGTAGCGACCTTCGCCAGAAGGTGGGCGAATGCTCATCGGCATTCGCGGGTGCCAATAACGCCCCCGTTTAGCTGCGACGCGAAGTCTTCGGAGCGGAGCGGTCTTCCGGGACCGAACTCCGTCGGTGTTCTGTTCCGTTTCCCGCGTTCTGGCGAACGTAGCTACTTGCCGAGTTCCACCGATCTCGCGGTGGCGGCCACGACGGCGTTCATCAGCGCGGCCCGCAGGCCGCCCTTTTCGAGTTCATGCAGCCCGGCGATCGTCGTTCCGCCGGGGCTGGTCACGGCGTCCTTCAGCACACCGGGATGGTCGCCGGTCTCCAGGACCATCTTGGCGGCTCCCAGCAGCGTCTGTGCGGCGAGTTGCGTCGCAATCGCTCGCGGCAGACCGACCCGGACCCCGGCGTCACTGAGTGCCTCGATGATCTGAAACGCATAGGCCGGGCCGCTGCCGGACAGGCCAGTCACGGCGTCGAGTTGGGACTCTGTGGTCTCGACGGCGATCCCGACGGCGGAGAAGAGTTGGAAGGTGAGCAGGGCGTCCTCGCGCGTGGCCCTGCCGCCGAGGCTGAACGCGGACGCTCCCGCCTGCACCAGCGCAGGGGTGTTGGGCATGACCCGCACGATGCGGGCGTCTTCGGTCCCCAGCCACTGGAGCATGCGGGAGATCGTGACGCCCGCGGCGATTGAGATCACCACATGCTGCGGAGTGAGAACGGTCGCGAGTTCGCGGAGCATTCCCTCCATGTGCTGCGGCTTGACGGCCAGAATGAGAACACGGCTGGCCTTGGCGACTTCGGCGTTGCTAGAGGTCGTGCGGGCTTGAGTGAGAGCCTCAAAGGCGGTGCGGGCTCCCTCGTGGACATCGCTGGCGATGAGCTTCCCGGCCACGGTCAGGCCGCTCTTGAGGAACCCCATGGCCAGCGAGGTGGCCATCTTACCCGCGCCGATGAAGCCGATCGATTGCGAGGTGGGCATGGGGACATCTCAATTCGAGGAGGGTTCGGGGATTGTCGACGGGAGGCTGGTCTCGGCTGTCGCGTCGTGGAGGTGGAACCCCGACCGACTCAGCCACAGCAACCCACACAGAGTCACCGGGATGTACTGGATCATATGGTAATAGATCGAGGCTGCGAGGACGGCAGGCTGGTTCACGGCAAAGATTTGCAGGGTGCCGGTGAAGCAGGCCTGAATCAGCCCGAAAAATCCCGGAGCAGCGGGCACCGCGACCGCCAGCGCCACAACACCCATCAACACCATCGCTGCCGGGATCGGCACATGCACCCCAAAACTCAACAGGGCCAAATACATCATCCCCGCATTGAGTGCCCATTGCAGCAGGGAGGCAAGAACGACCACCAGCAGGGTCATCGGCGATTTCAAGCTCGACAGACCGTGGGCCGCCGTCTCCAGCAAGCGGTCGACCTTCTCTCTCAACGTCAGAGGCACTCTCACCACGGCCAGCCCCCAGTGAATCAGCTTCACACAGGCCTCCGTCCAGATCAGAAACACCACAGCCCCTGCCACACCGACCGACGACACCACACCCACGCCCATCGCCGAACTTCGCATCCAGTCCGGCATGCCCGGCAGGCTGAACAACCCGATACTGAGATACACCAGAATCGACAGCAGGTCGAAGATCCGTTCCAGGGCCACGGTGACCAACACCGCCGCCACCGGCTGTCGGGTCCGGCGGGCAAACACCATCACGCGCACAATCTCACCGGCTCGAGCGGGGAGGACATTGTTGACCGCGAATCCGGACAGCATCGGCCCGAAGCAGTCTCTCCAAGTCTGGTATGTTCCCAGTGGGGAAAGCAGCAGCTTCCAGCGGTACGCCTTGATCGCATAGAACGCGATCAACATCCCCAGCAGCACGGGGAGGTAGAGATAGTCCGCCTGCCGAAAGGCAGCCGCGAACTCGCGTCGAGCTTGGGGATCGGAAATCAGTTCCCGCGCGGCCCACCACAGACAGACCAGCGACACAGACAGGCCTAATACCAGTTGAAAGCCACGCGACTTCCACAGGCTGCGGCGGGAAATGTGTTCAGGGGTCACGCCGGTTTCCTGGGTGTTGTGGGTGATGATTGTCCATATGGGGCAGGAGCCTCGCCCTTGTCCTGTGAATATGATGCGTCGAGTGGCGAGCGCCGTGACCCTCACGGGCGGATATGGGGACGAGGGAGACGTGCCCCACATCGAGCGACTCAACCGCGATCATGTTCACAGCACTGGCCTCGCCCTCCCGATGCGGCCTCGGAAGGTGGTACTCCCTCCCGAGGTCAGTATGCTAGTGGAAACCTCCTCCGTCATGAAGCAGGGATTTTCGCCCATGCAGTGGCTCCTCGCGCAGGCCGAAGACGCACCCAGGCTCACTCCCGAGCAGTGGGCCGAGTGGCAACGCAGCCTGTATGAACAGCAGCTGCAACAATTGAATGACAGCCTCTGGGGGCCGCTGTGGATCTACTGGGTCATCGAGGCGCTGGGAGTTCTGTTCACGCTCTGGATGATCATTTACTGCATCCGGAACGACTCCGAGCGGGGCACCTGGCTGGCGAAGCTCCTGCTGAGCCGCGAGCTGGGAAACGCGGCGAATCGAGTGAGCGGATCGGCAGGAGCCTCGCCCTCCCAAGGGCACGATCACCAGCGGGACTTGAACCCAACCGCCCCGCCTCCGGCAGTCCTTGCCGATTCGTGGGCAGGACGCAGCCGGGGCAAGGGGGGCCGACAGCGGTCTCGGACTCTCCCGGAACCTCTCGAATCGCCCCACATTCCCGCAGTCGCCGAGCGAAGATCGCGATAGAATTTTGGGAGATGGACCGTGCGGGATTGATTTCCTGACCCGTGTGACATATTCATCGTGTTGTCATCACGTGGCGACGCCACGGACCGATTGCTTCCACGGTCGGCCCCTCCGGCTGTGGTTCACCCTTGTGGAGTGTTCGTGCGGTTGCGACTTCGGTCGCCACCCGCCAGCACTTCTCTCCGGACCTTGTCCACCATGTCAGAGTTCTCCGCGGCGTTCAACAGCCAAAGCCTCCCGTATATTGAAGACCTGTACGCGCGCTATCTCAACGGAGACTCCTCCGTCCCCGCCGATTGGGTCGAGTATTTCCGGACCTCCTTGAACGGGAACGGTCCACCGGCTGCCGCTGGCTCCCGCGTCAGCTTCGACCCGCCGTTCAAACCTCGCAGCATCTTCAACCCGCCCGGCGGCGGGGGCTTGAATCACTTTCGCGCGGAGCAGAAGCTCACCATTGCCTTGCAGCAGGAGCGCGTCGACGGGTTGATTCAGGCGTACCGCACCCTGGGCCACATTCCGGCCAAAGTCGATCCGTTGAAGGTCAAGGTCGAAACCCCGGTCGAACTCGATCACACGTTCTATGGTTTCACGGACGCCGACCTTGATCGCGAGGTGTCGACCGAATTGATGGGTGGTCCCGACACGCGGACCTTGCGGGGGGTGATCTCGTGGCTCAAGCAGACCTATTGCCGGTCGATCGGCGTGCAGTACATGCACATCGAGAGTCTCTCGGCCCGTGTGTGGCTCCAGCAACAGATGGAGCAGACGGCCAACCGTATCAAGCTCGACATCAAGGACCAGCATCGCATTCTGGCCCGGCTGGCGGATGCGGTCTGCTTCGAGAAGTTCTTGTGGGACAAGTTCAAGGGGACGAAGACCTTTTCCCTCGACGGCGGCGAGACCCTGATCCCGCTACTGGACCAGGCCGTCGAGCGGGCCGCCGAGTTGGGTTGCAAGGAGATCGTGCTGGCGATGGCCCACCGGGGTCGGCTGAATGTCCTCTATAATACGATGGGCAAGAAGGGCCGCCAGATCTTCCGCGAGGTCGAGGACCAGCACGAGCACCTCGCCTTTGACGACGTGAAGTACCACTTGGGGTACAGCGCGGACCGCCTCCTCGCCAATGGAAAACAGGTCCATCTCTCGCTGTGCTTCAACCCCAGCCATCTGGAGTTCGTGAACCCCGTGGCCATGGGGCGGCTGCGAGCCAAGATGGACGAGATCCGCGACTACAAGCGGGAGCAGGGGTGCTGCATCCTGATTCACGGGGACGCAGCCTTCATCGGCGAAGGCGTGACTCAGGAAACGCTGAACCTCTCGGAACTGTACGGTTACAAGATTGGCGGCGTGGTCCACATCGTCGTCAATAACCAGATCGGGTTCACGACCTCTGTCCGCGAAGCCCGCTCCAGTCGCTACACGACCGACATCGCCAAGATGCTCGACATCCCGATCTTCCACGTGAACGGTGAAGACCCCGAAGCCGTGGCCCAGGTCGTCAAGCTGGCGATGGAGTTCCGGGCCATGTTCCAAAAAGATGTCGTGATCGACATGTACTGCTTCCGCCGTCGCGGGCACAACGAGGCGGACGAGCCGCGCTTCACCAATCCGATGATGTACAAGAAGATCGACCTCAAGCCGTCGGTCTTCGAGAGCTATAAAGAGTCGCTGGTCAACTATCGCGGCGTCACCGCTGAAGAGGCCACAGCCATCTGGGAAAAGGCCCGCCAGACCCTCGACGACGAACTCATTGCCGCCCGCGAAACCTCGCCCCCCTCGCACGGCGACCACGACAACGCCGACATGGCGCTCAAGAGTATCTGGAAGCCCTACCACGGTGGACCCGCCCATCTGGCCGACCACATCAACACCGGTCGTCCCGAGACCGAATTGAGTCGCGTGCTCGAATCTCTGACGAAATACCCTGCCGACTTCACGCCGCACCCGACCGTGCAGAAGGTACTCGACAAGCGCCGTGAGATGTCCAAGGGGAACGTGCCTCTCGACTGGGGAGCCGCCGAGATGCTGGCGTACGGCACGCTGCTCGAAGAGGAGCATCCGTTCCGCATGTCGGGCCAGGATGTGCGGCGCGGGACGTTCAGCCACCGGCACGCGGTCCTGGTCGATGTGGAGAACGGCAACCACTTCTGCCCGCTCCGCAACATTCAAGACAAGCTCGGCTGGGTCAACTGTCACAATAGCCCGCTCTCTGAAATCGGCGTCCTCGGCTTCGAGTACGGCTATAGCCTCGACACTCCTCATGGCATTGTCGTCTGGGAGGCCCAGTTCGGCGACTTCGTCAACGTCGCCCAGGTCATCATCGACCAGTTCATCTCCAGCGCCGAAGCCAAGTGGCGACGCCTCAGCGGGATCGTGCTGCTGCTGCCTCACGGCTACGAAGGGAACGGCCCCGAGCACTCCAGCGCGAGGCTCGAACGGTTCCTGAACCAAGCGGCCGAAGACAACATGCAGATTGTCCAGCCGTCGACCCCGGCCCAGATGTTCCACCTCCTGCGGCGGCAAGTGCTTCGCAAGTGGAAGAAGCCGCTGATCGTGATGACGCCGAAGCAACTCCTCCGATTACCCGCTTGCGTGTCGACGCTCTCCGATTGCGCGAAAGGCACCTTCCAACCAGTCATCGGAGACAACGCCGTCGATCCCCAGGGAGTCAAGAAGCTGCTCCTCTGCTCGGGCCGGGTTTACTTCGATCTGCTGGCTAAGCGGACGGAACTCGGTCGGAACGATGTCGCGATCATCCGCGTCGAGGAGTTCTACCCGCTGCCGGTGGCCGCTCTGGAGAAGGCACTCGCACCCTACAAATCCGGCATCCCGACGCGCTGGGTGCAGGACGAGCCGGAGAACATGGGTGGCTGGCGGTTCCTGCTGGCGCACCTCGGCGAGAAACTCTTCGGTCGCTTCGACTGGGCCTTCATCGGTCGCAAGGCCGCCGCCAGTCCCTCGACCGGCTCCCACCACGTCCATCACCACGAGCAGGAAGAGATCCTGCATCAAGCCTTTGGCTGAAGATCAGAAGTGCCAAGTGCCAAGTTCCAAGTGCCAAGTATCAAGTGCCAAGTCCGGCGCGACCGATTGCCTTGTCACTTGTCACTTGTCACTTGTCACTTGTCACTTGTCACTTGTCACTTGTCACTTGTCACTTGTCACTTGTC
>JAYTWO010000164.1:0-5781 GCA_043743415.1 Planctomycetota bacterium | reverse complement strand
GGGGGAATCAAAGGTGTCAGGGGGAATCAAAGGTGTCAGGAACCGTTCTCGCAATAATCGCAGCTTGCGTCGTGTGGGCGTGCCCGATATTGGTTCCTGACACCTTTGTTTCCCCAAGTTCCACGATCTGCGGCACACTCAGGCTTCGCTGATGCTGGCGGCGGGTGTCGACCTGAAGGTGATCCAGAAGCGGCTGGGGCATCGCGACTTCGCCACCACAGCCAACACGTACTCGCATCTGCTCCAGAACGCTCAGTCAGAAGCGGTCGAAAAGGTGGATGCAATGCTCCGCCAGCATGCCCAAAAAGCCCCCTGAGCAAAAGCTGGTGAGTACATTTCGTGGGTACACTTTGAAGTAACTGCCATCGCGATTCGCCGTAAGTCGTTACTGTGGCAAGTGTTCCCGGGAGGGCTCGAACCTCCAACCTTCGGCTTCGGAGGCCGACGCTCTATCCAATTGAGCTACGAGAACGGGTGCTGTCTTTGAGAGTGGGTGACTGTATGAATCACGGGATTCCCTGTCAATTGAGCGGAACCTGCTTGTCAGCGGTCACATCGGGGTGCATTTGCCAACTGAAGGTCTCCAGATCAGTAACCCGACGTGTGAGCGAGGGAAGCTACCAGCCAGAGTTCGGTCCTGGGGCGACCGACTGGCCGAGGCTTCTCGGGGTATCGAGATCCTGGAGACCATCGAGAGACGCACGCCCTCGCTGACGCATCGGGTGACTGGTTCTCTCACCGGACTCGTTCCTACGCGCTCCGTCAGCCGCCGGATACCGCCAAGGGGCGAATGCACCCGTCACATCGGAACGGGTTCAACCTCATTTCAACTCCAGCAATCGGTTTCGCAGATTCGTCTCAAACTCATCACCGCGCTCCGAGTACGGACGATTTCGCAAATACCAGTCGCCCCACTTCCGCAGAGCCTGTCGTCGCCACAATTCAACGGCTGCGGATTGCTGATCGGGACCGGCATTCGCTGCGAGTTCTTCCAGCGGGTCCAGAGGGAAATTGAAGGCATTCGGCTTGCGGGCGGTCCAGCACAGGGCCATGTGGGATTCCAGCATGACCGACTGATTGGGGTCATCCAGTCCCCGCAGGGCAAACCGCGCCAGAGACAGATCGCCCGTGCGTCCGATGGCCCAGATCGCCGTCTTGCGCACGTCCGGGTCGGGGCTTTCGACCAGCTTGAGGAGCATGTCCTTCTTGCCGATCAAGTCCTTCCGATCGCCCAGTTGAATCTGCTGCACAATTTCCGCTTGGGCCTCGTCGAGGTCGTCCGCATTGGCATTCTGAAGCGAAGCCAGCAGTTCATCCAGCGACGACTTTTCCTTCTTCTTTTTCACATTTCCGCTGGCGTCCAACTCCTTGAGATCATCCGGCAACCCCCGCCCCCCCGAGAGCAGTCCGCCCCCGACGGGCGGCTCCAGATTCGTCCGCTTGAGGATCTTGCCCGTCGATCGCGTGAGGAACAGCACCGCGAAACAGGTGTCGTTCTGCGTGCCGCCCAGGGTTGTCATCGCCCAACTGCCGTCGGCATTCTGCGCCGTGAGCAGATAGTCGGCACACTCGTTGTACCAATCTCGATTTCCAATCTTGGTGACGTTCGCGAGGGCCGCCATGCGCTCCAGGGAATAGTAGTAGTAAGCTTTTGAGAAGCCCGTGCGATTCACGGAATCGAAACGGGGGGTAACCCAAGCATACGCATTCTTAACAGTGGCGAAGGCTGATTCGGGGACTCTGCCAGTCCCGGCGAGTTCCATCGCCGCATCCCCACTCGCAATGTCCGCCTTGGTGTCAAGGTTTACAGCTTCCAGAACCCCTGGGTCTTTCTTGGAAGGAGTGGTGCCCCCGGCCCCTGGCCCCCCTGTGTCGAACTTCGGAACACGCTTGGGGTCGAGGTTCATGATGGCGATGAGTCCCGTTCCGACGCTGTTGACGGTCATGTTGAGTGTCGAATTCCCTGCGCCGTCTCCGATAGTACTGCCGGGCCAGTAAGCAAACCCTCCGTCGGCGTTGTGGGCTTGGGATTGCCAATTCAGAACACGCACCCAAACCTGATGATCGACCTTCACTCCCGCACGTCTGGCTGCCCACAGTCCTAGGCAAGCGTAGTGAGTGATGCTGCAATCCCCATTGACGCACTTGGGATCTTGTTGTGGGTAGGTCCACGCTCCATTGGGGAGTTGCTGCTGCTGGATATAGTCGGCGATGAGTTGGATCTCCTGTTTGTATTTTGCGCTATCCAGATCTACCAGTAACATGATGTGAATGGCTGCTTCGTAGATATGCTCTGGAGGGCGCTGATAGGCTCCGTCCGTGATGTGTTTGCGGATGTGCTCCACCGCTTGAATCATGAGCGGGCTCTCGTGCGGTTCACCGACTTTTAGCAACGTTATGTATGCCAGGGACTTCGCCCCCCCCTCGATGTTGCCGAGTGTGCCACGAATGTGTGCCGCCCCTTTGGCAATGGCCTGATCCACTTGGACTTTGTCGGCGGCCATCAGCGCTACAGGGTTGAAGGCCAGACTACCAGTCATCGCCAGCCATGCCATGCCACGCCACGCAATTGAGGACATCAGAGACTCTCCGGACAGCGGAAATCGCCCATTTCAAATCTCACCAAGATCTCAAACGCGGCGGCAACGTATGGCCTTGATTATCCCGCGTGGAGAAGATTCCGCAAGTTTGAAACATCGCTTTGACCACTTCAAATCTTCACCAGGCGGTACGCCTCAAAACTCTTGGTGTTTTGTTCATTTCCCTGACTTCGCCTGTTGGTAGGGGAGGTCGAAATCATCGGACGCCAGTTGCAGACATCCAGGAAACCCTGTGTTTATCCTGACGCATCACGTCCGAAATTTGATGCGTACCGCCTGGCGGGGACACAAACTGTTCGAACTGGAGCGGCAAGTGCGAGAGCGGCACGCTAAACTTCCGTAACCCGGTCCCCTACGCAGTCAGTTGCTCATGTCGTCTCCCCTTGACTCCCGGTCTCTGTCCCTGTTAGGCGGCTCACCCGCCTTCGCCGAGCCGTTGCACATTGGCCGACCAAACCTCGGAGATCGGGGACGTTTTGAGGCCCGCATCGAAGCCATCTGGCAGCGGCGCTGGCTCACCAACGATGGTCCACTGGTCCGGGAGTTTGAACAGCGCATTGCGAGCCGGATCGGAGTGCGGCATTGCATTGCTGTGTGTAACGCGACGATCGGTCTGGAGATTGCGATTCGCGCTTTGGGACTGACTGGAGAAGTCATCGTCCCCGCCTTTACGTTTGTGGCGTCAGCCCACGCGGTCCGTTGGCAGGGCTTGCGGCCCGTGTTCTGCGACATCGATCCGGTCACGCATCAATTGGATCCTGCGGCCGTCGCGATGGCCATCACGCCGCGAACGTCGGGGATTATGGGCGTGCATCTTTGGGGTCAGTCCTGTCCCGTGGCGCCGTTACAGGAACTGGCCGATCGGCATGGATTGAAGTTGTTATTCGATGCCGCGCATGCCTTTGGCTCAGAGCATCAGGGGAGGCCCATTGGGGGCTTTGGGGCAGCAGAGGTTTTCAGTTTTCATGGCACGAAGTTCGTCAACAGCGGAGAAGGGGGGGCCGTTACCACAAACGATGATGCGCTGGCCGAGACCATGCGCCTGATGCGAAACTTCGGGTTTCGCGGTTATGACCGCGTGGTGCATCCCGGTACGAACGGGAAAATGAGCGAACTACACGCAGCCATGGGATTGACGTCGTTGGAATCCATGCAGGAGTTCGCGGGCCGGAATCGGGAGAACACTGCACAGTATGTGTCAGATCTGAGTGGTCTCCCCGGAATTGCCCTGCTGCCACGCACGAGTGACGTCTCCAACGAGCAGTATGTTGTGCTGGAAGTTGACGCCGAGCGGGCAGGGGTGACGCGCGATGAGTTGCTGACTGTACTACACAGTGAAAATATTTTGGCTCGACGTTATTTCTATCCCGGCTGTCACCGCATGGAACCGTATGCCAGCGAACCGGAGAGTACACCTCACCCCGTGCCGCAGACCGAGCGAGTTGCCGATCGCATTCTGCAACTGCCGACAGGAACACAGGTGAGCCTGGAAATGGTGCGTTCGGTCTCCCAGGTGATTCGTACGGCACTTGCCGAACATGAGCGAGTCAGACCGGTTGCCCGCGAGTTTGGCCGGACTCTATCAACCGTGTGGCAGTACGAGCCCCAGCAATGACGATGGCCGGTGATCCCCACGGACCCGCTGTGCTGCTCGCTTCAGCAGACAGCATTTTCACTGCCCTGCTAGCCAAACACTGGCTGAGCACAGGGCACACCGTCAAAGTGGTGACCCTGGGGGAACGTGGGACGTGGTTGCCGCCTGAAGTTGAAGTCATTGATGTGCGTCAACGCCGATCGTTCGTGACCAGGGCGCTTGGCTATTTTGGCGGCCCGCCCGCACACCTGTTGCAACGGGCCTGTGTGTGCTGGGGACAGCAGCGATTCACCCAGGTGACTGGCAAAGCCGCCGCCGATGACTGGGAGTGGAACATTTTTCCTCCTTGGCTGCATGCGGGTTTGCTCGCGAAAACGGCGTTGTCGCTGCGGCCCAGGTTTGTGTTTGGTCAAGAAGCGATGATGTACGGTCGAGCCACAGCCTTATGCGGGGGCGTGCCACGCATTCTGTTCCCGTGGGGCAGTGATGTGTACAACTCGCCAGAATCCTGGTTTGGGGTCGACTGGTTGGTGCGATCGGGTCTCCGGGGAGTCGATTTAGTCGTCCCTTCGGCAACCTGTGCAGGGACTCATCTTATCGAGCGTTTCGGTGTCGATCCGGAGAAAGTCTGCCCGATTTCGTGGGGCATCGAACTCAGTAGTCAGAAGGCCGCTGACGCCGTCCGTCAGGCTGAAACCCGCAAGCACTGGAACATTCCAAAGGGGATCCCGGTGGTCTTCAATTCCCGCCGCTTTCGCCCCCAATGGGGGAGTGACGTGGTCCTGCCAGCATTTCTTGAGGCGGCGAAGAACAGCCCGCAGAGTCACTATGTGATTCTGGCTGGACCCGGTGCCGAACAGACTGTCGCGCAGGCGGTTCGCGCGATTGAGCAGCAGGGACTGAGTTCACGATTCACTCTGATCGATCGTCAGATCGCGTCAGACCAGTACAATGATCTGGCGGCCCTGGCTGAGGTCTTTGTGTCGTTGACCTTCCGTGGGGACATGCGATCGTCCAGCGTCCTGCAATGCGCTGGATTGGGAGCTGCGCCCGTTATCGGCGAAGCTTGTGAATACCGGCACATCGCCACACAGGGATTCGCCGCTGAGTTCGTTTCGTCAACCAACCCGCACGAGGTTGCCAACGCCATTACGAGCCTGCTCCAGAACCCAGCCCGGCGAAGAACGATGCAAATTCAGAACAAAGCATACATCCAGCAGCACGAAGATCGGACTGCGAGGTTTGAACAACTGCAAACAGCAATCGACGCTGTGTGTGCCCGTTATTACGGCACCTAATACCCCGTCAAGTCTTAAGTTTCTGGTAGAGTCGATTGAGCTTTACTCGTGCGTCCTCGATCTTGAATTGCCAGTCGACACCGCGTTGAGGCCCGACAAGCTGCCGCTGGATGGACTGGGGCTGGACTTTTATCACCTCACGGAGAATATTCATAAATGTCGGCGGTCGGTGTTCGGCGAGGACGACGCTGCGGGGCAGAAGTGGACCTCGGACCTCTGCCACACGCTCAAACACGACGGGTACGACTCGGCCTGGGAGTCGCTGACCCAGTGGCGAGCCACCCTCCGC